>DAOUPU010000098.1 GCA_030625995.1 Flavobacteriaceae bacterium | reverse complement strand
GGGCTCAAAAAACTGATTCCTATATCCATGTGCAAAAAGAAGACCGGAAAAAAAGTGAATGGAAAATAATATGGCAAGATGACTTTAAGAAACCGGAATTAGATTCGACGAAGTGGACAATTATCCCTTCCAATAATGCAGACTGGGGAAATTATATGTCTGATAATTCACAATGTTATGCCATTTCAGATGGTAAACTTTTTTTGAGAGGTATTGTCAATCCTGACACAATAAATGATCCCAGACCTTTTCTTACAGGAGGAATCTATACCAAAGGTAAATTTGCATTCCAATATGGGAAAATAGAAATTCGCGCGAAACTCGAAAATGCTCAAGGTGCCTGGCCTGCAATGTGGATGCTGGCAGAACAAAATAAGTATGGAAAATATCCAAGAAATGGAGAGATAGACATTATGGAGCATCTTAATTTTGAAGATATTATCTATCAAACAACACATTCCTATTATACATTGGAACTTAAACAAAAAAATAACCCCGTTCATTATGGAACCACAAAATTGGATACAGAAAAATACAATACCTATGGCCTGGAGTGGTATCCTGACAAACTGGTTTTTACGCTAAATGGCAAAGCAACTTTTACTTATCCTAGATTAGAAGGAGTAGATGCATCACAATGGCCTTATGATCAACCATTTTATGTGATGATCGATCAGCAACTTGGAGGCTCATGGGTGGGCAAAGTTAAACCTGAAGATCTACCGGTGCAAATGATAATTGACTGGGTTAAAATATATCAATAAGAAAAAAGGTTAAGATTAAAAAGAACGTAACTAATCAGTATGAGCTTAACATTAGGAAAATTCATAAAAATAATTACCATAACTCCCCTCTTGAGAGGGGTTTGGGGTGTGTTATATCCAAAACCCAATTTTTTTTATGAATTTCCCCACCATTTTATTATTGCAATGATTAGTTACAAAAGAGCTAATAATTAATGTAGAACAGATGAATTTTAAATATTTACTTTTAGTTATCAGCGCTGGTTACATATTAGTTGCATGCACGAATAAAGTGAATAATGTGCCTGTTGACACTTCAATAAAAGCACCAAATATCATTTATGTATTGGCTGATGATCTGGGATATGGAGATATCAATACTTTCAATCCGAACGGAAAAATAAAAACTCCAAATATTGATGCACTGGCCTCTGCCGGAATGAAATTTACAGATGCACATACCTCATCAGCCGTTTGTACACCAACCAGATATGGAATTCTTACCGGGCGTTATAATTGGCGAAGTAATCTTAAATCAAGTGTTTTGACAGGTAAATCGAAGGCCTTGATACCAACAAATAGAAAGACCGTAGCCTCACTTCTAAAACAAAAGAACTACAACACTGCCTTTATTGGAAAATGGCATTTAGGATGGGATTGGGCCTTATTTAACAAAGATGATAATAGCGGTGATGGCTGGTCAGCTAATGATTTTGACAATATTGATTTTGGCAAACCTATAAAAAATGGCCCAAAAGATCTGGGCTTCGATTATTCTTACGGGCATAGCGGATCCTTGGATATGGCACCCTATGTATATGTTGAGAACGGATTGCCTACCAAAGTGCCGGATACAGTTACTGTAAATAAAGGCAAATATACCTGGTGGCGTGAAGGGCCTACTTCAAGTGATTTCATACATGATGATGTAACACCTAATTTCTTTAGAAGATCTTTTGATTATATTGAAAAAAAATCGAAAGATACAAAACCGTTTTTTTTGTATTTAGCCCTTCCCTCACCACATACACCAATTTTACCAACCGAAGAATGGCTGGGCTTAAGTAAGCTAAATCCTTACGGTGATTTTGTTATAATGATTGATGATTATATGGGACAATTGGTCAAAACGATCAAAGATGCGGGAATTGAAGATAACACCATAGTTATTTTTGTGAGTGATAATGGTTGTTCTCCACAAGCCAATTTTAAATTGTTAGCCGAAAAAGGACATGATCCAAGTGCAATTTACAGAGGTCATAAAGCAGATATTTTTGAAGGAGGACACCGAGTTCCATTTATTGTGAAATGGCCTTCTCGAATAAAACCAAATACAACTTCAGACAAAACCATTTGTACGACTGATTTCTTTGCCACTTGTGCTGAAATAACCGGTACAACTTTACAATCCAATGAAGGCGAGGATAGTTTTTCATTGATCCCTTTATTTAAAGATCCGAAGGCATCAAATTTCTTAAGGACAGCTACGGTTCATAGTTCTATAAATGGAAGTTTTGCAATTCGAAAAGATAAATGGAAATTGATATTTTGCCCGGGGTCAGGAGGTTGGAGCTCACCACGTCCGGACTCAGAGCTAGTAAAAGAATTACCAAAATTTCAATTATACGATCTATCAAATGATCCCGGAGAAGAGAATAATCTTTGTGGGCAGCATCCGGAAGTAGTTAATGAAATGAAAAATTTGATGGTTTCTTATATTGAAAATGGAAGAAGTACCACAGGTGAAAAGTTAAGCAATGATCCGGGCTATGGAAATAAATGGAAACAGTTAGAAGTATTTAATACAAAATAAAGTCAATAAAAATAAACGCATGAAACGAGCATAATAAAAGCTTCTCACGCCTGCCTACCGGCAGGCAGTAAGGGAATGATTATTTGGGAGTTCCATGTGACCATTGAAAAACAATAAATATAAACACATGAAACTAATACGATTTGGAGCTATTGGCCAAGAAAAACCGGGAGTTCAATTAAAGGATGGAAGAAAAATAGATGTAAGTGGTTTTGGTCAGGACTATACAGAAACTTTTTTTGGGGGAGATGGTCTTGAAGATTTAAAGACATGGTTGGAAGAAAATGCTTCTCAGTGTCCAACTATCGGTAATGATGTGAGATTAGGAGCTCCATTGGTTCGTCCGTCTAAAATTGTTTGCGTGGGCTTAAATTACGCACAACATGCGGCTGAGAGTGGTATGGGAGTACCTAAAGAACCTGTCTTATTCTTTAAAGCTACCTCTGCAATTGTTGGTCCTAATGATAATTTAATTATTCCTAAAGGAAGTGTAAAAACAGATTGGGAAGTTGAACTGGCTATTGTTATTGGTAAAAAAGCGTCGTATGTAAGTGAAGAAAATGCCTCGGATCATATAGCCGGATATGTTTTGCATAACGATTATAGTGAACGAGAATTTCAATTGGAAAAAGAAGGGCAATGGGTTAAAGGTAAAAGTTGTGATACCTTCGCTCCTATTGGTCCCTTTATCGCAACAAAAGATGAAATAAAAGATCCTAATAATTTAAATTTATGGTTGAAGCTCAATGGGGTAACAGTACAAAATAGTTCTACCTCAGATTTTATTTTTAATATTCAGGAAGTGGTTAGTTATATCAGTCAATTTATGACCTTATTACCAGGTGATATTATCTCAACAGGTACACCATTCGGAGTTGGATTAGGATTTAAACCTCCAAAATATTTAAACGCCGGAGATGTTGTTGAGTTAGGAATTGATGGTTTAGGAACCTCAAAACAGAAGTGCAAAGCATACTCAGAGTAAAAAATAATGGAAAACCTGCTAGAAATAGTAGGGTCATCAAATTTGTAAAAAAATGAAACTGACATGATTAATATAATCTTTAAGAATACTTGGGAATACTTATTTTAAAGGAATTTGTAACATCCCTAATCCCGATTATAATCATTATAGCTCCATCGGAGCGAAATATTGGTAAACCTGCCCGAAGGGCAGGATATAGAACTAAGAACACGGTGTGTTTTGGCGGAATTTTTTGCATTTTCAGCAAAAATTATGACAAAACTAATAAATTGAATATTAGCTATAAAAACAGAAACAGATGAATCAGTTGAAGTATTTAATATATTTAAATGCAATATTTCTTCTCTTTATTATTGGGTGTAAAGAGGAAAAACCAAATATTATTTTCTTGTTTTCCGATGACCAGAGTTTTAAAGCCGTACATGCTCTGGGAAATGACGAAATTATTACGCCAACTATGGATAAATTGGCAGAAGAAGGAATAACCTTTACCCACGCGTACAATATGGGCGGATGGAATGGTGCTGTTTGTGTTGCCTCAAGAGCGATGTTAATTAGTGGGCGCTCCATATGGAGAGCACAACAAATTTCTGATCATTATTCTAAGAATGAAGATATCGATAAAACCTGGCCTAAATTAATGCAAACAGCTGGTTATGATACTTATATGACAGGTAAGTGGCATGTAAATGCAAAGCCAAAAGATATTTTTAACCATGTTGGTCATGTACTCCGTGGAATGCCCTGGGATACACCAGAAGGATATAACAGACCACAAAATGTTAATGATACATTATGGCAACCCTGGAAAAAAGAATTTGGAGGCTATTGGAAAGGAGGCAAACACTGGAGTGAAGTGGTAAAAGATGATGCCCTTTCCTTTATTGACAGTGCTGCGCTAAAAGAAAAACCATTTTTTATGTATATCGCTTTTAATGCGCCTCATGACCCCAGGCAATCGCCCAAGGAATATGTAGACATGTATCCTTTGGAAAATATTGCCGTTCCGGAAAGTTATATGCCAACCTATCCTTATGCGGAAACAATGGGAGCAGATCAAAATCTGAGAGACGAAAAATTGGCGCCTTTTCCAAGGACAGAATATTCGGTAAAAGTGAACCGGCAGGAATATTATGCCATTACCTCTCATTTAGATGATCAAATAAAAGATATTCTGGATGCATTAGCTAAAAAAGGACTAAAGGAGAATACATATATCTTCTTTACCTCCGACCATGGCCTGGCCTGCGGCGAGCACGGCCTTATGGGGAAACAGAATATGTTCGATCATAGCATGAGAGTTCCTCTTATGGTTGTAGGGCCAAATATCCCCAAAGGAAAAAAAATAGAAGCAGATGTATATTTACAGGATGTCATGGCAACAACATTAGAAATTGCAGAGATAGAAAAACCGGAATATATAGAATTTAACAGTCTCATGAACTTGGCAAATGAAACCCGGACAAAAAGTAATTATGAAGCTATTTATGGTACTTATGAAAAAGGGTCACAACGGATGATCAGAAAAAATAATTATAAATTAATAGTTTATCCTAAATCCCAAAAAGTTTTGCTCTTTGATCTGGAAAATGACCCTTTAGAATTAAATGACATCTCTTCTGACCCTGCAAATTCAAAGAAATTAAAAACCCTTTTTAAAGAGCTAATTCAACTACAAGGGACTATGGGAGATGAACTTGATCTAAAATCGATTTATGAAACTAAGCTATAATTTACTATGATTCGAACCAGGAACCTTTTGTCAGCAGCTTTTAATTATTTATTAATCTTAAGTTTTCTTGTGACAATTAGCTGTGATGTTTCTGAAATTGAAATAGATATTGAGGAACCTCTCATTGATATCTATGAAGAGGACCTTTCTTTTAAAGTAGTTGGATACCTGCCATACTATAGATTTTCACTGGTGGATAATATCAACTTCGACCAGGTTACTTATGTGAATTTGGCCTTCGGGAATTTAGACGCTTCAGGGAATTTGGTAGTTGGAAATGGTGAATCTGTATTACCGATAGTTCAAAAAATTAAAACCACAAATACTAAAGTATTATTATCTATAGCCGGAGGAGGAGATACCGGAGATCATTGGGAAAAATACCTGTCCAGTACCTATAGAAAGGAATGCATTTTGCGAATGGTGAATTTTGTAATTGCCAATAAACTTGATGGTATTGATGTTGATATTGAGGGATCTCTGATAACGTCATTAGGGGCCGATTATAATTTGTTTGTTCAGGAATTAAAAGATCAACTGCATTCCAAAGGCCTGGCAATAACTGCCGCACTTACACCAACCTATTTAGATGCGGTCATCACAAACAAAACTTTAAATAGTTTTGATTTTATCAATATTATGGCCTATGATGCCACCGGACCATGGCGACCAAACGATCCCGGTCAGCACTCTCCCTACTCTCTGGCGGAAAATGCTCTGGATTTTTGGACCTTTCAAAAAGGGATAACCAAGGAAAAATTAGTACTTGGAGTTCCATTTTATGGTAGAGATTTTGATCCTTCTGATTTTAAGGCATTAACCTATGAATTTATTATAAGCTTAAATTCTGAATATGCCTATTTAGATGAGGTTGGCCTTCTTTATTATAACGGAATTCCTACAATTGTTGAAAAGAGCAAACTCGCTCTACAAAAAGCAAATGGTATAATGATATGGGAATTAGGTCAGGATGCATTTAATGATCTGTCATTATTAGCGGCTATTGATCAAACAGTTAATTCAAGTGGATGTGGAACCAGTGAAATAAAAACATTTTATAAAGATAATGACGGTGATGGACTCGGTAACCTGATGTATCCTTTTCAATCCTGTGAAGCTCCAATAGGATATGTTAATAATAGAGATGATCCGGATGATTCAAATCCTTCGACATGATTGGAGTAATTATAAAATATTTTAGATTGGAACTCCTATTGAATGGAGTGCCATTATCATAATACAAAACAATGAAAATTGATGCACATCAACATTTTTGGAAATATGATCCCGTTAGAGATGGGTGGATCGGGGAGAACATGAAAGCTATCCGTAGAGATTTTTTACCAAAAGATCTTGCCCCTGTTTTAGAAAAAAATGATGTCGACGGCTGTATAGCAATTCAAGCAGATCAGTCGGAGCATGAAACAGAATTTTTATTGGGTCTGGCTAAAAATAATTCTTTTATAAAAGGAGTTGTTGGATGGGTTGATCTTCGAGCAGATAATATTGAGGAAAGGTTAACACATTATAGTGCTAATAATTTACTAAAGGGTGTTCGACACATTGTTCAGTCAGAACCGGATGATTTTATGCTGGGAGAAAAATTTCAGCATGGTATTTCTTTGTTGACACAATTTGGGTTAACATATGATATTCTGGTTCTACCACAACAATTACCTGCTGCCATACCATTGGTAAATAAATTCCCTTTTCAAAAATTTATTATCGACCATATGGCAAAACCAACTATTAAAAATGGAAAAATGGTTGCCTGGAAAAAAAACATGAAGGATTTAGCCAAATCACAAAATGTATTCTGTAAAGCTTCAGGGTTGGTTACAGAAGCAGACTGGAAAAATTGGAAGAAAGAAGATTTTACCAAATATCTGGACGTAATATTCAATGCTTTTGGGCCTGATAGAATTCTGTACGGATCCGATTGGCCGGTTTGCTTATTAGCCGCAGAATATGAAAAACAACTGGAAATTCTCAACGAATATATGGCCAATTATTCATCAGAAGACAAGGCAATGATCATGGGAGGAAATGCAAATAATTTTTATAATTTAAATCTTAAAAAATGAAAAATAATTTTTGGAAATTTTCGACAATTACTATGACTCTGTTATTATTGGTTTCTTGTCAATCACAAAAAGAACAAAAAGTTGAAAAAGTCATTGAAACTGTAAATTATATGGAAGAAACGGATATAGCTTTCGATGAGCGAATGGAATGGTGGAGAGATACACGGTTTGGGATGTTTATTCATTGGGGAGTTTATTCTGTCCCTGCAGGAGAGTACAACGGAAAAGCAATTGAAGGAATTGGAGAATGGATTCAGCAAAGAGGACAGATTCCAAAAGAGGAATATGAGAAATTTGCCAAGCAATTTGATCCCGTAAAATTTGACGCTGATGCCTGGGTAAAAATTATTGTGGATGCAGGAATGAAATACCTTGTAATTACCTCAAAACATCACGATGGATTTGCAATTTGGGATTCCAAGGTATCTGCGTATGATATCGTTGATTTTGCCCCATATGGTAAAGACATTTTAAAGGAACTTTCCAGAGCTTGTAAAGCGCAAGGAATTAAATTTGGACTATACCATTCCATCATGGATTGGCATCATACTGACGCTCAGGCATATTCCTATTTAAAAGATGATCCAAATAAAAGGGAAGACAATAATTCGCACTTTGCAAATTATTTGGAAACATATATGAAACCTCAACTAAAGGAATTAATAGATAATTATGATCCAGATATTCTTTGGTTTGATGGTGAATGGGTTGGCGAGTATACCCATGAACAAGGCCTGGAAATATACCAGTACGTACGAACTTTAAAACCGGACATTTTGATAAATAATCGTGTAGATAAGGGACGTGATGGAATGCAAGGCATGAATAAAGAAGAGGGGAAGTATGCAGGAGACTTTGGAACACCTGAACAAGAAATTTTAGAAAATGCTTCTACTTTAGATTGGGAATCCTGTATGACAATGAACGATACCTGGGGCTTCAAGAAAAATGATCACAACTGGAAATCGGCAACTGTTCTGGTTCATAACCTGATCGATGTAACGGCAAAAGGAGGTAACTATCTGTTGAATGTGGGGCCAACTGCAGAAGGATTAATTCCTGAACCAAGTGTGGAAAGATTGGAAGAAACAGGTAAATGGTTAAGAACAAATGGTGAAGCCAT
>DAOUPU010000197.1 GCA_030625995.1 Flavobacteriaceae bacterium | reverse complement strand
GGCCTTTAATATGTTTTTTTCAATAGTATCAGCATGAGCTGTGGTATATGGTTTAGTTTCTTCGTTAAAGGGTATAGCCGAGCCACCATAAATAATCCCGGTTCCCCATTTCTTTTTGGTAAAAGAGAAAGACTCATCTACGCGATATACCCATGGATAAATAATGGTAGGGATGTATACCAAACCCGTTTGCGGACTATAGGACATTGGATTCCAGCTATGTCCTCCGGGTAGGGATGGAATGACTAATTTTGGTTCATCCTTGTACCAACCCTGATCTGTTTTAACGGGTCTGCCTGTTTTTAGATCAATATGGCTTGCCCAATTCGCACTGGTATATTTTTCTGCCGAAAGTAATTCTCCTGTAGCCCTGTCTAAAACATAAAAAAATCCATTTTTTGGTGCCTGCATAATGACTTTTCGCTCTTTACCTTTGATTTCCATCTCAGCTAAAATAAGATTCTGTGTGGCTGTATAATCCCATATTTCACCGGGCGTAGTCTGATAGTGCCATATAAGTTTTCCATTATCCGGATTGATGGCCAAAATAGATACCAGAAAAAGATTATCTCCACCTGATGGACTTCGCATCCAGATTGGATAAGGTGAGGAATTTCCTGTTCCTATATAAAGTAAGTTCAAGTCCGGATCATAGGCAGATTGCCCCCAAACTGTACCACCTCCCCCGGCTTCCCAATTCGAATCAGGGTCCCAGGTCTTCGATGCCATTTCCAATTCCTCGTGTTCAAAGTTTTTTTTCGGATCACCGGGAACAATAAAGAAGCGCCATCTCTCTTCTCCGGTTTCCAGGTCATAGGCTGTAATATATCCTCGAACACCAAATTCCGCACCTGAATTACCTATCATCACAATATTACCTGCAACCTGAGGGGGTCCGGTAATGGTATAGGATACCGTACGGTCTGTAAAAGTGTCCACTCTCCAAATTTCGCTGCCATCAACAGCATCGAGACAAACCATATAACCATCAAGTGTACCTACATAAACTTTACCCTTCCAGACCGCGACTCCGCGGTTCACCACATCACAACACGCTCTTCGGTTGTAACTGGCGTCTACTCGCGGATCGTACTTCCATATTTCCTCACCTGTCTTTGCATTGATAGCATAAACAAAACCCCAGGCCCCTGAAGTGTACATAATACCGTCTACTACGAAGGGTGTAGCCTCGAGTCCTCGTGGTACTCTGCCAATGGTTGATCTGGCATCATATTCCCAGGCGAAGCCCAGATCTTTTATATTGTACTCGTTTATCTGATCGAGATGGGAATAGTGCTGTTGTTTGTAATTACCACCTAAAGACACCCAATCATCTGCTGCAACGGTCATTACACGATCTTGATCTATCCAGCCCACCCGGACTTCTTTTTCACAGCCAATAAATAATAGGGACATGAAGGAGATAAGAATTAAATTTCTCATAAGTATATTCTTTAGAGATTGAATATTTCGTTCTGCTTATGGGTTGATCTCATCCCGAGGGTTACACATACACATTTAGTATTGGCGTCTTTATTAATTCGTCAATTACTTTCCAGCTCACTTTCTTTCTCACCACCTGGTCCATCACAATCGGCCAAGCCCATCGATTCAAGACTTGCCTTTCTAATCGGTTCCACTGCGTCATTAATTGCCTGAAAGCCAAAGTCGAGTCCTGCAATAGTTCTTAATGGGCGAGTCCCGGCCGGGCTATTGATCAGATCTTCAAATATTTTTACAACGATCATCGGATCAGTAGGAGCATTCTCATCTTCAAAAGCAACTTGTACCTGTTGCCCAAAACCATCAATAAATTCGCCTACATGCTTGTATGCAGAAGCGATATCCTCATTGGTAGCAGGAACGATGTTTGGGAAAAAGTTTGTTGAGAACGGGCCCGGTTCTACGATTACAACATCTATACCAAGTGGTGCCAATTCATAACGCATGGCCTCACTCATGCCTTCCAGTCCCCACTTACTTGCATGGTACACACCAAAGCCCGGAAATGCACCTCTACCGGCTATAGAACTAAGTTGAATGATCAATCCCGATTTGCGCGCTCGCATACCGGGAAGTACGGATTTAGCAGCACGAAGTGTACCAACGATATTTAGATCCAATTGTGCCAAACATTGCTCTGAAGAGAATGCCTCTAGAGCTCCGCCAAAGCCGAGTCCGGCATTATTAATTAAAACATCTACTACTGGAATCTGTGCTGCAGATGCATTTACACTTTCATCTGAGGTTACATCCATTTCTAACACATCTATTCTGACCTTGTTGGAATTAGCAAAATTCCTTAACTCTTCTGCAGGTTTAGCATTTTTACTATTGATGTTTCTCATGGTAGCATAAACATGATGCCCTTTGGTAGCCAGGTATTTGGAAGCGTCATAGCCGAAACCTGAGCTGCAACCTGTAATTAAAATTTTTTTCATTGTATTTAAGTTAAGTTAATTATTAAAATTCATAAGCTTCTCCTAATAGAGAGACTTTCATTATATTTTATCTCCTATGATTGAGACATCACTTTCTTTTTCAAATTTCTATTCAAGCCAATTAATAATAAAATACAGGTAATTACCATTGCAATTGACAATGAAACAAGAGAGAATGTAACAATTCCTTCAGCAATCGGAGTGCCCTTCTGGCCATTTGCAACTATTCCTAACATAGCGCCAGCATTAAAAATTGCCGCTATTAAAATTCCAAACCAGTTGACAAAGGTTCCATAAACCGCCAACCAAAAGGTAATTTTAAGCAATCGCGCAGACAATTCGACCTTGTGCCAAATTAATCCCAGGACTATAAGAAAAATCCCATTAAGAACACCTTCGATATGGCTTGAGACACCCATTCTTGGATTTGCAAATATTGGTACTAACAAGCCTACAATTAATCCAAAGAAAAAGAGAATCACGCCTAAAAATATAAGCTTGTCTGATTGGTATTTTAATAATCTTGAGTTTTCCATTACCATTATTTATTTTTTTAGGCAATTACTTATATGAATTCATTGAAAGGTTCGAACCCATAATTCAATGTCCTTTTTATTCGTTTACACCCTCATTTATTTGTCGATCATACTCTTCAGAATCAAAACTTCCTATGGATTCCTGTACCAATCCATCTTCATTTATGATCCACTCTTCAAATCCACTTATTTTAACTTTATTCCCGGCCCCTCCTTCTCCGGTATTTGTTCCAATTAATGTCCAATGAAATTGTGTTTTACCCGATCTAGGAATTAAACTGTCCATTAGCACCACCATATCAGGAAAAGCATCCATAAATCCCTTGGCCACTTCAGTAATTTCTTCGGTTCCTATTGCCGGCTTACCAGTATTCACTGTTAAACTTCCGTCTGCCGCAAAAAATTCTGCAACTTTTTCAGGATTTTGACTGCTCCAGGCTTGGGCATATTTTTTTCCAAAAGAGTTCAATTCATCCTTATTCATGTTAATCCCTTTTTTGTTAGTACAGCTAATAATTAAAAAAATACTGGATATAAAAGCCACATAAGATAAATGATTTGATGTATCCATTATTTTTAATTTTATTCTTCTATTAGGTCACTGGCTTGTATTATCCATACTATTTTACTTCATACTTAAAAAGAGAATTATAGATCAAAGATGGTATACAAAGATCCGTTGTACTTACTAAAAATGCCACCGAAAACAGAAGCCCACCCGATATGTAACCTGCTATGGTCAGACCCGAATAAAACAAAAATATTGTAGCTGCTAACCATATCGTAGCTACGGTGCATGCAAATTTTAATTGCCTGGACCTGCGAGGTAATTTAGGTTTGTTCATTGGCTTGCTCAGGAAAATATTGTATATATAATCAAATGGATGGTTTGGAAGCAGTATACCCAATATAGAAACCGCCATCATAGCGCCGAGTATCTCGATATTGGCGCTAATTACGCCTATCAATAAAAATAAACTACAGGTGTAATACGCAAACCTGTTGCCAAAAGCAAGTTCGGTAAGGTTTGCGTCGGAATAATTACAATAACCTTGCGTTCTAATGCCGTGCAGTCTTCTTGATGATAACTTTGGCAATTCTTTCTTCATGATATATAATTAAGTATGATTTGGACTATTTAATTCAAAATTAAAAATATCACTTACTAATTACCTAAACAAGAGGTATAGGACGAATGAGTGGTTTTACTGTCCCAAATGGCCAATCTATTTATCGAAAAATATTGTCCTTATAAAATCAGACCTGTCAGGTTTTAAAAACCTGACAGGTCATTATTTTATTTGTTAATTCGGATTAGCACACTAAAGCTGTTTTTTTATTCGCTGTTGTCATGATATTTACTTATCCGATTGTATTTTTTCAGTGTTGCAATGAGTAAGTCATGAGGTAAAGCATATGCTTTATTCCCGTTAATTCCTTCCATAGTTTCAGCCCCTATCATGGCATTTATTATTGCCTCCTCTACTGACTGGACCGTCGCATCAAAAAGTGGAGTAATTAAATCATTTGATAATGTCTCTACTATGGTTGTTTTGTCTCTATTGAATGCATTTTCGTTGGCCGTCGAAAAGGCCAAAAATATATCTCCTGAACCATTGCTCCCTCTACCACCAACAATTCCTATTCCCAGTGGTACTCTTTGAGCAATTCTCTTTAATTGGTGCGGTAGTAATGGAGCATCAGTGGCCACAATTACAATAATTGAACCGTCTCCTTCTTTTCTTCTTGA
>DAOUPU010000038.1 GCA_030625995.1 Flavobacteriaceae bacterium | reverse complement strand
GTTATTATCTAAATTCTCCACTGAATCGTATTCTATAATATAAATATCCTCATTTTCCCTTTTCATTCTATACTGTTCTCGGGCGTATTTTTCCAGAGAATCCTGGTTATTCAAATTATCTATGACGTTACTATCCAATTTTATTTGTCTCTTGTAATATTCATTTGCATCTTCTAATTTATTAATTTCCTGATCCAATTCAAGATGATTGAGATAGGAGTTTTCATCAAAAAAAAGCATCCAGATCACAAATAAAAATAAGATAATAAAATACTTATTACTAATGAATTTAATAATTTTATTCTGCCTGAATTGCTTAAATGTCATCTTTTAATTTCTCGTTTATTACTGTTCTCACAATATCCACTCCTACTGTATTATATCTGTCATTTGGAATTATGATATCGGCATAATTTTTAGTCGGTTCGATAAACTCCTGGTGCATTGGTTTGAGTGTGTTCTGATACCTCTCTAAAACTTCATCTAGGCCTCTACCCCTTTCTTGCATATCTCTTTTTAGTCTTCTAATCAGTCTTTCATCTGAATCTGCATGAACAAATACTTTTATATCAATTAAATCGCGAACTTCCTTGTTAGTGTAAATTAAAATTCCTTCAACAATAAGCACCTTTTTGGGATAGGTAGTCAATGTTTCTTTACTTCTATTATGGTTTTCAAAGGAATAGATAGGCTGTTCTATTTGTTTCCCCTTTTTTAATTTTTTAATGTGATCTATTAGCAGTTCAAAATCGATGGCATTAGGATGATCAAAATTGATCTCACACCTCTCGCCATAGGTCAAATCATCCGTTTTATTGTAATAAGAATCTTGGGATATGATTGTTACTTCATCATTTTGAAGTTCATTAATAATTTGATTTACAACAGTGGTCTTTCCGCTACCTGTTCCACCTGCTATTCCCAATATTAGCATTTGATAAATTTTACAATTTCTAACAATCCCAGACTGTTCAACTCTATAGATGTCAAAACTATAAAAAATCAATTTGAAAATACCCTGAAAATGATTATTTTCACGAATCGAAAATAATTAATTTTTCTTACAGCAATCTAATCATAAATAACATTTAATAATATGTCTAATAATTATTTCAAAAATTTTCCGGATAAAGATGGTTTCTTTAATGAATACGGTGGTGCTTTTATTCCTCCGCACTTAGAAACTGAAATGAATAAAATAAATGATGCGTATTTCTCGATCAGTAAATCTCATAAATTTATCTCTGAGCTGAGAAATATTCGAAAGCATTTTCAGGGAAGACCAACTCCTGTCTTTCACTGTAATCGACTATCAGATAAATACGGAGGTCAGATATATTTAAAAAGGGAAGATCTTAATCATACCGGAGCACACAAGCTGAATCATTGTATGGGTGAAGCACTGTTGGCGAAGTACATGGGGAAAAAGAAATTAATTGCTGAGACAGGTGCAGGTCAACATGGTGTTGCTTTGGCTACAGCGGCTGCATATTTTGGATTGGAATGCGAGATTCACATGGGTGAAGTTGATATTGTAAAGGAGCATCCCAATGTACAACGAATGAAAATTTTGGGAGCTACCGTAATTCCTGTTAGCCATGGTTTAAAAACATTAAAGGAAGCTGTGGACAGTGCTTTTGAAGCCTATTTAAAAGATCCGGAAACTACTATCTACTGCATTGGTTCCGTTGTTGGCCCTCATCCTTTTCCAATGATGGTACGCGATTTTCAGCGTGTTGTTGGTATTGAAGCAAAAGAACAATTTTTTGAAATGACGGGTGAATTACCTGATAATGTTATTGCTTGTGTTGGTGGTGGATCTAATGCAATGGGAATATTTTCGGCCTTTTTGGAATATGAGGAATGCAACCTTTTCGGAATTGAACCTGCCGGTAAATCCTTTAAAACAGGTGAACATGCAGCAACTATGGCATTAGGAAAACCGGGTGTTATTCATGGTTTTAAATGCTATACTCTGCAAGATGAAGAAGGAAACCCCGCTCCGGTACATTCAATTGCCAGTGGATTAGACTATCCCGGGGTGGGCCCCGAGCACAGTATGCTGAAAGATCTGAAAAAAGTAACTTATGACAGCATTACAGATAAGGAATGTATTGATGCCTTCTATGAATTGAGCAGATTAGAAGGGATAATTCCAGCTTTGGAAAGTGCACACGCGATTGCCTATGCATTTAAACTGGCTAAAAAAAATCCTAAACAATCTATTTTGGTTAATCTGAGCGGACGAGGCGATAAGGATCTGGATTATGTGGTAGACACTTTTGGTTTACCCGAATAAACAATAATTTATTCTAACATTTACACCTGAAGATGAAAAATATATTCTCAAATATTAAAGGCGATACCTTTGGAGGTGTTACTGCCGGTATAGTAGCCCTACCTCTTGCCCTGGCTTTTGGTGTATCCTCTGGCTTAGGACCAACCGCCGGATTATACGGAGCCATTTTCTTAGGATTTTTTGGAGCTTTTTTTGGCGGAACAAATACACAAATATCAGGTCCAACTGCCCCCTTGACTGCAATTAGCATGGTATTGATTGCAGGAATTATTCAGGTTAATAATGGAGATTTAGATCGGGCTTTACCACTTATTCTTACGGTGTTTTTATTGGCCGGGCTTTTTCAAATTTTATTGGGCGTTCTGGGTGTTGGAAAATATATCAAGTACATTCCGTATCCAGTAGTTTCAGGATTTATGACTGCAATTGGTGTCATCATCATCATAACACAAATGTTACCAATTTTGGGATACTATGTAGGAGATGATCTGGAATTTATAGAAAATTTTAAACCTCACGCCGAGGAATTGATCATTAATAGCATTTTAGAAGATGAAGTAAAAGAAGGCCTTTTGGTCTTAGAGGATTTTAAGGAAACTATTAAAAGAGCTGAATTAGTAACGGATGAAGAAATTTTGAACGAAGCAAAATCTCTGGCCAAGGCAGAAACATCAGGAGTTGTTGGTGCCATTAAAAGTTTACCAAGAGCACTTAAGAACATTAATTATTTAGAAGTGCTTCTGGCACTTTCAACGATAATTATTATTTTTGGTTTTAAAAAAATAACAACAAAAGTCCCCAGTACATTAGTGGCACTATTGGTCGTCTCATCTGTTGCAATTATTGCCAATTTAGATTATCGTCCTATCGAAGAAATACCAGGAGGATTCCCTATTCCAAACCTGATGATCTTCTCAACCTTTAGTATTTCAAGTATTTCACCATACATTTTTACGGCCTTAACACTTGCATTTTTGGGTGTTATTGATTCTTTATTGACATCTGTTGTTGCGGATAATATGACCAAAACCAGCCATGACTCGAACAAGGAACTGGTAGGTCAGGGAATAGGAAATAGCATTGCCGCAATTTTTGGTGGTTTACCCGGTGCTGGTGCCACTATTAGAACGGTAGTAAATATTAATGCCGGAGGGAAAACAAAACTTTCCGGAATGGTGGCAGGTGTTTTTTTGTTAATCGTTTTACTCGCCTTAGGCCCCGTGGCGTCAAAAATTCCAGCAGCAGTCTTAGCCGGAATTTTAATAACTGTAGGGATTGGAGTAATGGATTATAAAGGATTAAAAGCGATACCTTATATACCAAAAACTGAGGTAGTTATCATGATCGTGGTGCTGTTGCTTTCAACTTTTTGGAATCTAGTATATGCGGTGGGTCTGGGACTTGTAATAGCTTCTTTGGTCTTTATGAAAAAAATGGGGGATGTAACCGAAGATTTGTCAGATGTGAAGAGTTTAAAGGAGGAAAAGGCCTGGGATGATGAAATGAATTTTCCTGAAGAGTTGAAGGAAAAAGTATTTATAAAACATATTAAAGGACCATTATTCTTTGGCTCTACAAGTCATTTCCAAATTCTAACCAAACAAGTGCCTGATACAGCAATTTATGCAATTGTCAGAATGGAAAAAGTCCCTTATATTGATCAATCCGGTTTATATGCTATTGAAGAAGCATTGCTGTATTTGGAAAAGAAAAATATCCATCCATTGATTGTTGATCTACAAAATCAACCCTTGTATCTATTGCAATCTATCGATATTGTGCCGGATTTAATTCCGGAAGAACATCTTTTTAAAAACTTTAATGACTGTACGGATTGGATTAAAAATAATGTTTGAGCCTTCCTTATTATTATTATTACATCGCTAGAATTAGAAAGTACAATTCTTTTCAAAATGATTAATATCACTATTTAAGTTGACGAATATCATTTCATATTAGTTAGATAAATTATATATTCATATTGTTTCATATTTAATAAATAATATTATGAAAAATATAATGGTTCTAGTTATCTGTTTTATTATTAGTTCGTTTGGATATGCACAAATAGTAACAGATGTTGATGAAATTTCACCATTTTATGAAGAGCTTTCTGCTATAAAAAAAGGTGATCAATGGGCCTTTATCAATAATAAGGGCGAAAAGATAATAGATTTTAGAAGTGATCTGGTTTCTAGTAGAACTGAAGATAACTCTGCTGATTATCCATTATTTAAAGAAGGTAGATGTTTAAATAGAAAATTAAAAGATGGTGTATACTATTATGGTTATATCGATAAAAATGGTAAGCAAGTAATCTCATCTCAATATTTAAATGCTACAAATTTTAAAAATGGTTACGCAATTGTGATATATCTGGAAAAAGAAGTTATCGGATTCAATGAATCCTTAGGTAAGGATGTAGTTTCTTATACATTAAAAGAGTACATTATTGATACTTCCGGAGTAACAATAAAATATTTGGATAATGCCAGAAATTACGTTAAGTCAAAGTATAAAACTGAAGATCTACCAAGGTTTTATTCAAAATTCATAGGTCCTCATTTAATTGCGGTACAGACGACGGATGTTCTAAAATATAATATTTACAATTTCTAAAACCATAAAATCATGGCACTAAATTTTAATCAATTTGCAGCAGAAGCTAATTCATTCATGAAAGAGTATACACGTGAATTAAACATAGATGGGGATATCGACAAAGGAGGCCGTATACTATCTTCCATTTTACATGGCTTAAGAGAAGTAATATCAACGGAAGAATCCTTGCAATTAATCGCTCAATTCCCTATGTTTTTAAAAGCTGTATATGTAAATAGATGGTCTTCACATCAAAAGAAGAGAATAAAAAATATGACTGAATTTATTGATTTGATCAGACAATTTGATGGAAAAACTTCAATATATGATTTTGAATCTGACGAAATAGCAGAAAATCATATTATTACAACATTTTTCAAATTACGTAAATATGTTTCCTTAGGCGAATTAGAAGATATTAGAACCGAACTGCCTAAAGAACTTAAATCAATGATATATCATAATGTAATGTTTTAATGTACATATAAAACAAAAGCACAATCACTAATCGTTTCGTCAGCAGCGACTTTAAAACTTTCTTCAAGAGGTATCAGAAATTCTAGGATTAGGATGGTCATTGAATAAAAACAACTTACAATATGTGTTTAAAAGGCTAAATTTTAAGATGCTGATTTGTTTATATAAAAATAGAAACAGGGAAGGTTTAACTTCCCTGTTTCCTGAAGAGATCAAGTCTATTCTTATTAACCCTCAAATAATTTATTATATCATACTACTTCTAGGATAATACTAAAACTATAATTAATTAAAAAAACATCCCAATCCTTCATGATCTCGATGTTCTGCAACAATCAAGACCTATATTAAAGTAGAAACAAGAAGTCGAAACTTCCTGTTTCCTGAAGATTCTAATTTGTTCTCTATCAGATCAAACAATTTTTCACATGGCCTTATCGCTAAGATCATACTAAAATTATAATCAATTATATAATAACATCTTAAAACCTCCATAATCTCAACTGTTCTGCAACAATCAAGACTTATATATTTGAAGTAATGTAATAAATCAATGAACAAATTATTACTTGTTTTTTTAATAGTACAAATATAGATGTCATTTACTGACTAAACAATGATGCAGATCAGTCAAAATTATGATTGTCATCACTCTCATTATTGATCTTTCTTTTTCTCTTCTTTACGCTTTTCTTTCTCAAGTTTTTTAAAATATTTCTTCAATAGAAAACTATGCTTTATGGCTTCAAGGTCTTCATTCAAAAGAACGCTTCCTTGCTTTATATTCTCCATAGTTTCATCAATATTACTCACAAGTGTAGTATCGTTAATGATATAATTTAGTGTTCCTTCACCATTTTTAACATCTAAAACCACATCGTTTAAATTAGTAATTACTGTGTTGATCTCACTACTTGATCTTTCTAAATTGCTTATGATCGATTTAACTTTGTTTGCGTAAATAGAATCACTTAATAATACAGCAGCCATGCTCTCATTATAATTAACAGATGAAATTATAGTGTTCAATTCATTGATTGTATTAGATGTGTTTAAACTCGCTATTTTTAAATTTCTGACGCTTTGTTTTAAGTCAGACGCCATAACAGAATCATTGATCAATAAGCCTAAAGTACCTTTACCCTCGCTAATTGCATCGGTTATTTTTAACAGGTCAACTGTTAATAAGGCTGCATTTTCATTGGTCTTATTCAAAGTTGATAGCATATCATTGGTTGAAATTCTACTATACGAAGCAATAGTATCACCAGATATTAAAGGCTCTGATAAGCCCCTGCTTGGAATAATATTAATTACCATACTGCCAACCAAACCATCGGATCCGATAGTTGCCACAGCATTCTTTCTGATATGTTTTAAAATTTTATCTTCAATGATCATATCAATGCAAATGGTTGTGTCATTGATCATTACAATATTTTTAACCGTTCCAACATTGATCCCAGAATAACGCACATTATTACCTAATTGCAAGCCACTTACATTATTAAACACGGCACTTATTCTAAAGGTTCTTCCAAAAATATTCTGTTTACTTCCAATAAAATAAATTGCTATAATTAAAATTAGCGTACTGATGATAACAAATAACCCGAGGTTGAATTTTTGTACATTTGTTTTTTCCATAAATTTTTATTTAAAAAATGCTTGAATTTTTTTATCTTTTGAAGAAGATATTTCTTTAAAAGTACCTTCCGCATAATTAATTCCATCAATTAATAATATCATCCTATTTGCTATAACTCTGGCACAATCAACATCATGAGTAATAATAAGTGATGATGCCCCATATATTTTCTGAATATTTTTCATTAATTCAATGATCTCTTTAGCCGTAATTGGATCAAGTCCGGTAGTAGGTTCATCGTAAATTATGATTTTTGGATGGAGAATTATAGCTCTTGCAAGAGCTACTCTTCGTTGCATTCCACCAGACAATTCACTAGGCATTAAATCAATAGCCTCTGTCAGACCTACACTTTTTAATGCTTCATGTACTAATTTTTCTGCTTCAACAGAGTCTTTTATGCGCTTGCGCAATGGAAATTTTAAATTCTCTCTCACCGTCATAGAATCATACAATGCACTTCCTTGAAAAAGAAAACCGATCTCGGTTCTCAAACTATTCAATTCATCTTGATCCAGTTCACTAATATTTTTATTCATGATTTCAATGTCTCCATGATCCGGTTGCATTAAACCAACCAGGCATTTTATCATTACAGATTTTCCGGAACCGGATTTACCCATGATCACTAGATTTTCTCCCTCATATAATGCCATCGAAAATCCATTCAGAACATGGTTATTATCAAAGCTTTTTCTCAGATCTTTGATTTTTATTATTGGAACTATGTCATTTATTTTTTTCATCATTAAATTTCATAGAATATATCAGTTACAAAAACAGCTATAAAATCAATTACAAAAACTAACATGGAGGTATAAACTACCGCGGTGTTAGAAGCCTCTCCAACCCCTACCGTACCTTTTTTACAATAGAATCCCTTATAGCTTCCTACTAATCCAATAACGAAACCAAAGAAAAATGATTTAATAATTGCAGGAACCAAATCTGAAAATTCCAATGCATTAAAAACCTTGTTAAAATAAAGCTGGAACGAAACATCTCCCTTTAAATTTTCAACTATAGCTGAACCAAATAAAGCAATTGCATCTCCAAAAATAATAAGCAAGGGCACCATCATTGTTGTCGCCAAAATTCTAGTAACAACCAAATATTTAAATGGGTTCGTGCCTGATACTTCCATTGCATCGATCTGCTCCGTTACTCTCATAGAACCGAGCTCGGCTCCAATTCCAGAACTGATTCGACCCACGCAGATGAGCGCAATTATTACAGGACCAATTTCTCTTACCATTGAAATACTCACCATAGAAGGTATCCATGATTCTGCACCAAACTCCATTAGAGTTGGTCTCGATTGAATGGTAAAAACCAGCCCTAATATAAAACCGGTAACACCAACCAGTAACAGAGATCGATTACCTATATAATAACATTGACGAAGCAGTTCTTTATACTCAAAAGGTCTTGAAACTAACTCTCTAAAAAACCGCCCTGCAAAATAGGACAACTCTCCTATTTCAATGAAAAAGGACTTAATTTTATTGGGTATTTGAAATAATTTTATCATCTCTTTGTTTAATAAGAACGAATCAAAAATTACATTTTGATACTTACCTAAAGATAAGGAAAATTTTACATTTTACTAAAAGTCAGAGAGCTTTTCAGTAATATTTATAAAATTGGTAATGATCCTTTAGAAATAAATCGATGATGATATTGTACCTATTGGATCAAAATCTAATATTCATACTTATATCATCAGGAAATAAATCTTATGTTTCGACATGCCATCTTTCATTATAATAATCCATAAGTAAGAGATATTTTTTTATCTCCATAAGGTATTCAGTTAGTTCATCAGTGTCATCAGTTTGCATGGCCCTCAAACAATTTACCTTAGCTCGAACATTAGCTCTATAACATTTATAATAATTGAAGAGCCTCTCCTCCTTTTTCCCTTTCATACAAGGAAATAATTTCAGGTAAGTTTTCATGAATTGTTTGCTTAGATCCGTACGTTGAAAAGCTTCCAAGTCCATACAGAAAAAGGCAACTTCATTGAGAACATCTATTTGACGAAAAGCATCATTAAATTCAATACAATCGAAAATAATTGGGTCCCGATAGAGAAATATGTTTTTTGCATGTAAATCACCATGGCCATCACGCCAAAAGCCTGACTTGATTCGATCTTTAAGAAATTTTTTATTTTGATCTAAAAATGTATTACTGTTTCTTACAGCTTTTTCAATGAAGTCAGCATATCTATTCGTTAAATTTACTTTAACCCAATCTATGACTGTCAAAATATCATTGAATTCGGTTTTAGCCTGTGATTCATTAAAAGGGTTATAAATAATATCTGTGTCTCTATGAAAAAGAGCAATTTTATTTGCAAGAACATTAATTTGAATTTCACTAACTTGTTTTCTTTCTAATTTGTAATTCATTTGTTTGGCTATTTGTAGTTTCTTCATTCTAACCGCATAACCAATAACCTGACCTTTTCCCTCTCCAATAAATAATTTATTTATTCTTTGTTTTACAGGAAGTACATCTAAGTAAATATCTGATAATCTGCTATTTAATAGTAACTCCTGTTCGCAATAATATTTTCGTTTTGATATGGAAGAAAAATTTAGAAAAGAATATTGCATCTTTTTTTTGATCTTAAAGGCATATCTCTTGGTCAGGATCACCCATGAAATATGAGTTTCGATCAACTTTCCTTTGAGAAGTTCACCTCCATAGGTTCCAAACTGGATCAGTTTATTTATTTGATCTTTATCCATGGCTGGTTTGAATGTAATTAATTGCCTTATTCATCATTTCCTTAATATTCTCTTGTGTTGATTGAAGTATAAGATGTTCCGATTCCAGTGGTTCAAAAACCTTCTTTATACTAAGGTGAATCGAATAATCAGCGTCACTATCCTCTCTTCTCAGGCTCACACGTTCTATAATAATTCTTTGATCAGCACGAACTTCTATGAATATAATTCTCTCTTTATAATCATCCGCAGTTTCAATGAATTTATCACGAATATTTGCTTTATAAAACGTAGCATCCAAAACGACGTTCTCATCTTGCTGGACAGCTTTTTTCATTTCCTTGATCATTACCTCATAAACCTTCATTTTTTCCTCCTTAGAATATTTTCTATGAATAAATAAGTCCTTCCTGATCACATCACTACTAACATATTTTGCCTCTAATCTTATTGCAAGCCTAGAAGCAAAATAGCTTTTTCCTGATCCGGGTAATCCAAATACAATAATGATCATTTTATTTTATTTAATAATTTATACAATTCGCCCGCCCAAAGTACAAAAGATGAAAGTCCAAACAATAGTATTAGATCAATTATATAAATTGATCTAAAATTAAATAATATTGCCAGAACTGGAACTTCCGTAACAAGAATCAGTAGCAAAACGGAAATGCCTACAGCGAGGTTTATATACCTATTGGAAAACAGACCTATCTCAAACACTGATTTGTGAATATTTCGAAGGTTATACACATTGAATAGTTGCGTAAAAGCCATAATGATAAATACTGCGGTACGAGCTTTTTCTAAACCATCACTCATATAATAATAAAAGGCTGCTAATGAAAATCCAACCATCAGAACAACATTAATAATCAGAAAAGGTATTACCTCTTTGTTCAATATATTCTCATTTTTCACCAACGGACGGGTTTTCATGATCTCACCATGACCGGGTTCTGTAGCTAATGCCATACCGGTAACACCATCGGTTACCAAATTGAGCCAAAGGATTTGTGTTGCAGTTAATGGAAGTGGTAAGCCCAAAAGAATAGAAACAAGAAGAGTAACACTTTCTGCAATGTTGGTTGTAACTAGAAAAAAACTGGCTTGTCGAGAATTAGCAAACACAATTCTACCTTCTTCCACTGCATTTACTACAGTGGCAAAATTATCGTCTGCAAGTACAACATCCGAACTGTCACGGGCAACATCAGTTCCCATAATTCCCATCGAGATTCCAACATCGGCTTGTTTAAGTGCAGGAGCATCATTTACACCGTCACCGGTCATAGCTATGAGGTGTTCCATAACCTGTAAGCGCTTCGCTATTTTTAATTTCATTTTTGGAGTGAGACGTGCAAAAACAGAAATATTTATAATTGCTTTGTCGAACTCATCTTTGTCTAACATAAGTAATTGTTGTTCAGTTAATGCAACAACATCATTTCCTGTTTTATCTTCAATAATTCCTGTTTTTTTTGCTATCGCCACAGCCGTGTTCACATGATCTCCGGTTACCATAATGACACGAATCCCAGCCTGTTGACATTTTAGTACTGCCTCTTTGGAATCTAACCTGGGAAGATCTATCATTCCTGCTATTCCAACGAATACCAGGTCATCAATGGCATCTTCATTAATAACGCCGGTGTCTTGTCTTTTATACGCTAATGCGATTACCCGCATGGCCTGATTAGACCATTCGGAAATTTTTTTCTGAATTCGTTCTTTTTCTTTTTCCTGAAGCTTAGATTCACCTTGAGCTGTTAATAAGAAAATCGATCGTTCCAGTAATTTTTCAGGAGCACCTGTTACATAAAGTTCCTGATGTTTATCTTCTTCTATTAAAGTTGCTCTTAGTTTCTTAGTTGAATCAAAAGGAAGGTCATCTAGTTTGTAATGTTGAATATCTTCACTGCGTATACCTCCCTTTCTTGCTAATACTGACAATGCTCCCTCAGTTGGATCGCCAATCAAGTCATAGGTGTTAGCTTCTTTATCGTGTTGAAATTCTGAATTATTAGAAACTGCAGCTATTTTCAATAGTTTTTGAAGTGTACTATTTTTATCTACATCAATAATGACTTTTTGCTGCATAAAATTTCCAGCAGGAAACCACCCTATACCAGTAACTGTGTAATCCGATGTGCCAGGAATAAAAACCTTTCTCACGGTAAGGGAATTTTGAGTGAGAGTCCCTGTTTTATCCGTTAAAATTGCAGTGACGGCACCTAAGGTTTCTGTTGCCGTAAACTCCCGTACAATTGCATTTCGTTTTGCCATACGTTTTGCCCCAATAGCCAGAACAATTGAAATAACGGCAGGTAAACCTTCGGGTACGGCAGCTACCAAAGCCGCTATGGAAACGAGCAACATTTCTTCCAATGCAAACTGCCGATAAAAATACCCTATCAAAAATATAAGTACAGCGCTGACGATGGCAATAACAGACATTTGTTTAGCCAGAACATCTGTCTTCTTCATAAAATTGGTTCGTTTCACCTCAATCTTAGCCAGTGTTTCAGAAATATCTCCAATAGCAGTGTTTGTTCCTGTTCCAGTTACAATTACCTTAGCATAACCTCCTGCAACAAAAGTTCCTTTCCATACCATGTTTTTTTGATCTGCCAGTGGAGTTTTTATAGGGTATATCTCTTCTTTCTTGGAAACCGGGAATGATTCACCGGTCAGTGAGGCCTCAATAGACCTGAAATTTTTAGATTGGATAATTCTTCCATCGGCAGGAATATTATCACCTTCCTCCAATACAATAACATCACCCGGCACAAGCCCGGCCGAGGTGATAACAACTAATTCACCATCGCGCAAGACCTTAGCAGTTTTGACAATCATTCTTTTTAAAGAGGCTATAGCTTTTTCTGCCCTATACTCCATTAAAAATCCTATACCAGCATTAATAAAAACAACAACAATTATAACCCAGGTATCCAGCATATGTCCAACCAACCACGATATAATAGCCGCAATGATAAGAATAATAACCAACCAACTTTTAAATTGTTTGAGTATTAATAGAAAAAGGGAAATAGATTTAGCTTCAGGTATTTCATTAGGACCATATGTTCTAAGCCTTTCTTGCGCATCTTTATTGCTAAGTCCTTTGGTAGTGGTTCGTAACTCATCAATAACCGATTCTAGACTTAGTGAATGAGGATATTTGAGATAATTTTTCATTCTTTAAAGCATTAAACAGCCCGTTCAACATTTTAAAATAAAAATAGTATTCGAACCGATTTTTAATTAATTCATAGTGCTTACAATATTCTCCCGAAGTGGATATTAAAGCTGTCAATAGTATCAATCATTTACCTAACTATCTGCAGTTTATAAGAAAATGAGATCTGCCTACAAGATAGATTTAGATATTTAAATACTCGTTTTTATTTCAATTCTGATCCATATTATTCATTACTAAATATAACAAATAATTTGTCAAAAATTCAGGATTCTTCTATATAATTATTGATGTATTTGAAGATCAAATTATTGATTAAGGCCTGGAGAATCTTTATCTTTGAGTTTGTGTAAAACGCTTATCTCATGCAAGATATTATTCTTATACTGATCGGATTGACAGGATTGTGGTTAGGTACAGAATTGGTAATAAAAGGGGCTGTAAATATTGCAGAATACTATAATTTATCTCAGGTGTTTGTTGGTTTAGCAATTTTGTCAATTGGCACAGATCTTCCTGAAATTGTCATCGCCATTAACGCTGCTCTTCACAGTGCAGTTGGAAATACTGATACCTCCGGCATAATCATAGGTAATGCAATTGGAAGCAGCTTTAGTCAGATAAGTCTGGTATTAGGATCCGCAGGTTTATTAGGTTACTTAACCCTTAAAAAACGACATCTTTTTGAGGATGGGATCATGTTATTAGGGTCAGTTATATTGGTCATGTTATTGAGTTTTGATGGAAAGATCACCAGAATTGATGGTATAGTCTTAGTAGTGGTTTATTTAATCTATTATTTTAGGTTGTTCCATCGGGAAAGAATTAGTAAAAAAATAAAAAAGAAGTTCAGCAAGAATATTAGCAAAGATATTTTAGTTTTGATCGTTGGGATTATTATTGTGATCTTTACTTCAGAATTAGTAGTGGATAATTCGATAAGTTTTGCTGAAAAATTTGGTATCAGACAGTCGTTTGTAGGGATAATTATTATAGGCTTGGGAACCAGCTTACCGGAACTTGCACTCGCTATAAACGCAGTAAGAAAAAAAGCCAGCGGATTATCTGTTGGTAACCTTATTGGTAGTAATATTTTTGATATGTTAATTCCTGTTGGATTGGGTGCTTCAATTTCTGAACTCAAAATTGAAAAGAGCCTGCTATTATTTGATCTCCCATTTTTGCTAGTTCTGTCATTTACTGTACTCTTCTTCTTTTATAATAAGAAAGGACTCCAAAAAAATGAAGCGGTAATCTTGATCAGTATTTTTGTGCTTTATGCTGCTTTAAAGATTTTTGGGGTATAGGTGAGATATATACCTACTTTTCAAATTCAATTAAGGTAATTTCAGGACGCATCCCTAATCTCCCCGGAAATCCTAACCAGCCAAGACCTCTGTTGACATATAGGTATTGTTGTTTGTTTTCATACAAGCCGGCCCAATGCTTATATTTGTATTTAATAGGGCTCCACTTTTTATTCCTAAGATTAATTCCGGCTTGCATACCATGTGTGTGACCGGAAAGTGTAAGTGATATATCCGTTTTTCCTATCACTTCCTTGCTCCAGTGTGATGGATCATGAGATAATAATATTTTAAATGGAATATTTTGAACGTTCATTAAAGATTTGTCTAAATCTCCATACTGCTTAAATGGAGGGTCCCCCCAGTTTTCTACCCCTATAATTGCCATCTTGCCTCCATTATTATTAATGATCTCAGCTTCATTTAATAATAATTTAAATTCAATTTTTTTGTAAAAGTGTTTTATCTCATCAAAATTTTTCAGTTTCAGCTCTTCTGAATCCCATTTTTTGTAATCTCCATAATCGTGATTTCCCAGAACGGCGTATTTTCCCAATTTAGCAGATAATTGTTTTAATACAGAATCCCAATTATCCAATTCCCATGAACAGTTGTTGACCAGATCACCCGTAAAAAAAATAAAATCAGGTTCTAAATGATTGATCATATTTACCGCTCTATCTAAAATATGATATCGATAATTAAAACTGCCTAAGTGAAGATCTGATATCTGTACAACTCTCAGCCCAATATAATTTTTAGGCAGATTTTTACACTTGATCTTGACATGATGGATCTTAAATCTATATAATGATCTGAAAATTCCATACAAAATTGTTATAAAAGGTAAAAAACCTGAAAAAACACCAACAGTAAAAAGGACATATATGGATTGCTCTTCTAAAAAAACGTAGTTTGTAAAATAGAGTGCCGTAATAACAATTACAAAAATTAATTTTGGAATAAAAGATGATATCGTCAGCCCATATAAAGAAGAAATCAAAAAATGTTTACGCGCAGGATTTATACTCTCAAGCCTAATCTTCAAAATGACAATTGATGTGATCAATCCAAACGCAAATACCCAAAAAGTTACATATATAAACGATCTTAAAAATGGTATTGTAATAATTTGTGTAATAGATCGCAACCAATAATATGTGAATAGATCAACAATTAAAATTGCCAAGCATAATAGAATAATTGTAAATAACGTATAGGATCGCATTTGAGATTTCTATTAATTTTAATTTATTTCTATTCAATTGCACTCTTGCGTTTCTTGTAAAGCACCCAATAAATCCCTTTTACATCAGACACCCACTTTTTATGCATAAAAATAAGAATAATCTCCTCTAAAGTTTCTAATAAGCCTAGGGCTATCATAAAATAGAACAACCAATATAATGGGCTAAAAAATAAGGCCGAAAGAATAAACACACCCTGAATGAATGCCGATAATTTGGCCATGTAAGTATGGAAAGATGTGGCTTTACCATATTTTCTATACGCAATGAGGAGTTGAATTATATAAGGAATAAGTGCAATTAATATGATGATATAATTCTGTTTTATAAAATTGTATTCAAAACTCAACAATCCGGCTAATCCAATTAAAAATGTTAACTGATCTCCAAGAGAATCCAATTGAGACCCTCTGGGGCTTGCTATTTTTAATTTTCGGGCGAGGAAACCATCGATCATATCCGTGCTATAACTGATTAATAATAGCCATGTAAAGATCTCCCGCTGATCAAACCACAATAAAATTAGCAGAAATGGTGCAGCAGCAATTCTGTAAAATGAAAACCAATCTGCGATATTAT
>DAOUPU010000255.1 GCA_030625995.1 Flavobacteriaceae bacterium | reverse complement strand
GCTCTGGCAATTTTTATATCCTTTCCTGCTATTTCAATATTGGTTTCCGCTACCTTAATCTCATAGCGGTTTTGCAAGGCTACATCATATATTTGGTCAACAGAATAATCTGCTAAATTGACTAATGGCAGAGTTGAAATCTCAGTTTCAGCAATTTCAAAATTATTATAATCCTCTAATTGCAACAATTGTGCTAAGCTCAACAGTGACAACCGTACATTGTTCTGAGTTATGATCAAGTTTTGTTCATCATTAGCCAATGTTGCCTGAATATCCAATAGATCACCCTTTGGAACAGTTCCGGCTTCCACCAGTTGGTTGGTACGTCTTAATTGCTCTCTGGATATTTCCAGCTGTGGTATGGCAACATTTACCGCCTCCTTACCAAATAACACATCTAAGTAAGCATTAATTACGAATAATGATATATCGTCTTTAATCTTATCCAACTGATAACGATTGGCGAGTATATTCAATTCAGATCTGCGTAATTCATTTAAATTTCGCATCCCTCCATAAATAAGAATCCCTGATGAAAGACCTCCACCGGTGGTTTGAGTTGTTTCGTTAATTAATATTCCTGTAGCAGCATCAGTAGTTAATCCACGATTCCATGCATGAGATCCATTGATATTTATATCTGGTAAATAGTTACCTATTGCATCTTTCTTATCGACCTCAGCCAATGAGATATCATACTCATTTTGTTTTACCGTAATATTATTATCTATGGCGTAGTCAACGCATTCCTGTAATGTCCATTTCTTTCCCTTGAAGTTTTCATTTTGTGAATAAGTTGAGAGTATAAAACTGAAGAAAAGTATATAGGCGATTTTCGTTTTCATTTTAACAAAGTTTTTTAAAAGTCAATAGTGAGCACAACAACTAAACAATAATTAAATTAAAGCATAGTCGTGCTCTTATTTTTACTGGTTTGATATTTGACGATTGTTATTAATATTTGTTACAGAAAATTCAGAATATTGTTCACGTGGATCTTTTCTTCCAGTTTCTGTATAAAAAGTAGAGTGCTGTTCCTATTATCAAGTAGGGAAAGATCATGAGGTATATAATCCCTGAATTAATGCCTTCAGCCATTTCTTCGCCCCCTTGTTCCACTACTGCCCTGCACATGGCACATTGAGAAAACACCCCGAAAGTGAAAAACACTAAAATAAGTGTAGAGATTAATTTTTTGGACATTATATTATTTGAAAAATTCTAACTGCAAAATTAAAAGATTGTAAGAATGTTACCAAACATATACGGCCTAATAATAAGTTTGGTAAATTGCCTTCTACAAGGATTGCATGAAATTCCTGATTTTTTTTTACATAGTATAGGTCTACACCAGATTAAATAACATTTTCTTGAAGAAATGTACTGGCTTCTACAATTTCCGGTCTATTGCTATTAGAGCCTTCCGTTAGTTCTAACAACATCTCAAAATATCGCGTTGCTTTTTTATTATTGCCAATTCTATTTGCAGAAACAGCAGCACCATAGATACTGTTAAATCTATTTGGACGTCCTTTCAGGTTCAATTCATAGGCCTCTAATGCCTCTTGTGGTCTATTCATTGCCAATAACATATCACCATAAAGCTCTCTGGTGGGTAAAACTTCACCGGGAGTAACTCCATGCTTTTGTGTATTGTCTTCCATAATTGCAGCTTCCTTCATAAGAGAAATTCCCTTTTCTTGATCCCCTTTAGAAAAGTACAACCATGCCTGTGATGTTTTTATCTGAATAGCAACCAGATTTGCATTTGATTCTTCTTCATTATTTATGAGCTCTTGTCTCAAAGTTACAAGCACTCCAATCTCCTTATTGGCCGCATCAAAGTTCTTAGTATGTGCAGCTCCTAACGCCCGACCAAAGTGATGTATTGATTTTTGCCATGGAAATTGTTCCCAAACCACCTCGGAATTATGCAACTCGAGATTAGCTGCTTTTTCCCATTGTTTGTTTTCCAATGCAATTCGGACGGGAATTGCGGCAAAAGGATAGGCTATAGCTGAAAGATTTTGATTATTAACATTATAAATGCTTCTTAAATACTCGTTTTGCTTGATCGCGTTAACATTGTCTCCTTTTTGCAAATATGCGTATACCAAATAACCCATTGCATGAATTTCGTTTGCCCAAACACCGTCCATTTCAACTTCTTGCGCATAGCATTGGGCAGCAGAAGCTGAATATACATTTGATTTTATCGATTCTTCCCAAAGTCCCAATCTTGTAAAAATATGAGAAGGCATATGTAAGGCATGTGCAGAGGACGGTGCAATTTCTGCATATCTTCTCGCTGGG
>DAOUPU010000075.1 GCA_030625995.1 Flavobacteriaceae bacterium | reverse complement strand
TTACTTTATCCCATTCAATTTTAAAATCGCTATCACTATACGACGTTTCAAAAACTAAAATATTTTGATCCATAGATTCAATTTTACCGATCAAAAAATGGTCATTCTTTAAAATAATGGAATCTTTCTGGGAGAACATGAGAGTACTAACAAGAATCAGTACAGCTAATGCTATATATTTTAAATTCATTTTTATAAGATTTAGTCGGGCAAAAATAAAACTATTTAATCTTTTAAGCAACTCAAACTTCGCAAAACTTTAACAGATTTTAGCTTTTCAATTAACAATTATATAACAGATGCTTTTTCAAAATTTATTTACATTGCTTTCTGAAAATCAAATAATTAATAATTAACCCAAAATCAATCATTATGAAATTAAAAAACATTCTGACCCCATTTTTATTTTTCGGGCTCATTAGTTTCTTTTCGAACCCTATCAATGCTCAATTAGATCTCCCACAAGGAAGCCAGAGAGCAACAGTCAGTCAAACAGTCGGTATTTCCGAAATCAGCATCAACTATTCCAGACCAAGTGTAAAGGGAAGAGAAATATGGGGAAAACTGGTACCTTACGGAATGAATAGCCTGGGCTTTGGAACTGCCAAAGAATCTCCCTGGCGTGCCGGTGCAAATGAAAGTACCACGATAACATTCACGGATGAGATGAGTATTGAAGGTGCACAAATTGAAGCGGGAACCTATGCATTATTTATGGTAATTCATGAAAATGACAATGTAGATATTATTCTATCGAAAAATTCTACTGCTTGGGGTAGTTATTTCTACAATCCGGAAGACGACGCCTTAAAAGTTACTGTTAAAGCAAATAAAACAGCACATACAGAACTGCTTACATTCGATTTTATAGCTGTTGATAAAACCTCTGCAACAGCTGCCTTAAAATGGGGAGAAAAAGAAATTCCATTTAAAATTGAAGTTCCTGTATCAGAAATTGTATTAAATGACATCAGGCATCAGTTGGAAGGATCTGCTGGGTTTTCTAATACTAGTTGGGTGCAGGCGGCCAATTATGCCTTGAATAACGACGGTGATCTAAATGAAGCTTTAGTTTGGGTAGACGGCTCCCTAAGTGGAAACTTTTATAGTCAGAAAAACTATAATAATACAATGACCAAATCAAGAATACTGCAAAAAATGGGTAAGAAAGAAGAGGCTTTAAAAATGGTTGATGAGGCCGCTTCCATGGCTAATAAAAATCAATTGAATGCTCTTGGTTATCAGATGCTCAATGAAGAAGAAAATGATCTGGCTATTAAATTCTTTAAATTAAATGTGAAGAACAACCCCACTGATGCCAATGTATATGATAGTCTGGGTGAAGGGTACAAAACAATAGGTGACAAAAAGAATGCAATAAAGAATCTAAAGAAATCCTTGACATTGAATCCTTTACCTGCCGTGAAAGCAAATTCAGAAAAATTATTAAAGGAGCTGGGTGTGGTAATTTAAGTTTTTTGAAGTTTGTTATATAACAAATTGTTACACAGAGATCCACGGAGGAGGCACAGAGATATACGGAGGTAATTCCGATGTGTCATTCCCGTGGAAACGGGAATCCATTTTTCATTAACAGTAGAGGCTCCTTTTTTTCAAGTAGCCCGCCTGCCTTAGGTTGGAGGTGGATCTAATTGTTAATGGATTCGGGGTGGTTTTCTTCGAATTTTTATGTTATAAAGATTTATAAAAAAATCTCATTTATACTTGACTAATCATCCAATCAAAAGTAGCAAGTTCATAATTCTCAAATTAGTCAACCCTTCCGTCTCCGCATAATTAGAATTCATATTCCTTAATATTGGTTCTGGCAAAGCCACCTTCCCTTAAAAAAAGGGAAGGAATTTTTCTATAAATATAGATTATAAATGTGATCTAAATTCCCCTCCTTTTTTTTCAAGGAGGGGTGGCTCCATCGATAGATGGTGGCGGGGTGGTTCTTAGAGCTTCAGTGGGGTGGATCCATTGGTAAATGGATTCGGGGTGGTTATTATCTAGCTAATATTCACCCAAATAGCTTTATTTTGAGTTATTTTCTGATAAGTATAATTAATGTTCCTATTTTTTGGCAAGGATAAATTATTATCTTCTTTCAGCACATCAATAGCAACGGTTCTGGCTTTTTGAAGCAAACCGGCGTCTTTAACAATATCGGCAATTCGTAAGTTTAGTACACCACTTTGCTGTGTACCCATGATATCTCCGGGACCCCGAAGTTTCAGATCCACCTCTGCAATCTCAAAACCATCACTACTTTTAACCATGGTCTCCAATCTTGTTTTGGCATCATTTGTTAATTTAAAACCCGACATTAGGATACAATAGCTCTGATCAGAACCCCTCCCCACTCTGCCTCTCAATTGATGCAATTGTGACAGACCGAAACGCTCAGCACTTTCAATGATCATAACACTGGCATTGGGTACATTAACACCAACTTCAATGACCGTAGTAGCCACCATAATTTGAGTTTCTTTTTTTATAAAACGTTGCATTTCGAAATCTTTGTCTTTTGATTTCATTTTACCGTGAACGATACTTATTTGGTACTTCGGTATTGGAAATTCACGTGATATACTCTCATAACCATCCATCAGATCCTTATAATCCATTTTTTCTGATTCTTTGATCAACGGGTAAACAATATAGATCTGTCTTCCTTTGGCAATTTCATCTCTGATAAATTTAAAAACGCCCAATCTGTTCCTGTCGTATCGATGCAGGGTTTTGATCGACTTTCTTCCCGGTGGTAACTCATCAATTACCGAAATGTCCAGATCTCCATAAACACTCATCGCCAGGGTTCTGGGTATAGGGGTAGCGGTCATTACTAATATATGAGGAGGTAGTACATTTTTCATCCACATTTTAGAGCGTTGGGCAACTCCAAATCTGTGTTGTTCATCTATTATGGCAATTCCCAGGTTTTTAAACTTCACCTTATCTTCTAACAAAGCATGTGTTCCTATCAATATTTGAAGTTCTCCGTTTTCAAGCTCATGATGTATTATTTTCCTTTCGGATGTTTTGGAGGAGCCTGTTAAGAGTTTGATAGAAATACCGATATGCTCAAGCAACTCATTTACAGCATTATAATGTTGTATTGCCAGGATCTCAGTAGGCGCAATGAATGCTGCCTGAAATCCATTATCCAGGGCGATTAGCATGCTCATAACCGCAACAATTGTTTTTCCGGAGCCAACATCGCCTTGTAATAATCTGTTCATTTGTGCTCCATTGCCAATATCTTTTCTAATCTCTTTAATTACTTTTTTCTGCGCATTGGTCAGATTAAATGGTAAATGATCCTTATAAAAATCATTAAAGTGATCTCCTATTTTATCAAATACATAGCCTTTGATTTTACTTTTTCGAATTAGTTTTTTTCTGATCAGTTGCAACTGGATAAAAAATAATTCTTCAAATTTTAATCTTTGCCTGGCTCTTGTTAGTAAGGATTGGTTCTTTGGAAAATGAATATTAAACATCGCTTCGCTTTTGTTAAGTAATTGCATTTTATCCAATATCTCAACCGATAAAGTTTCTTCAAATTTATTTCCAATTTCTTCAAATAAACTTTGAATAAGTTTATTAATTACCCGGTTCGTAATTCCTCTATTATTTAATTTTTCCGTTGAGGGATACACGGGTTGCATGGAAGTTCTAAGGTTTTTTTTATATTCTGCAACCAATTCCATCTCAGGATGGGGCATGCTGAAAGTGTTTTTAAAGGCATTCACTCGCCCAAAAATTACATAGTGAGTATCCAATTTTATGGAATCTTTGATCCATTTCGCTCCTCTGAACCAAATCAATTCCATACTCCCTGTTTCGTCAATAAAATTTGCAACCAGTCGAGAGCCTTTTTTCTGTTCCACAGTTCTTAAGGATGTAATTTTTCCAACAATTTGAACTTCAGAATTGTTTGATTGCAATTGGTTTATTTTTAAAAATTGGGTCCTGTCAATATATCTGTTAGGGAAAGAATTAAGCAGATCTGCATAATTGAATATACCCAGTTCCTTTGCAAGAAGATCCGCTCGAGAAGGTCCAACCCCTTTTAAATATACTATGGAAGTTTGTAAATTAATAGTACTTTTTTTTATCCATTACGAAGATAATAAAATGGAATGAAAGATGATTTTATTACTACTAAACTGCATGAAATTCTGTAAGATTAATATTGACCGATTTTAATTATTTTTTTCCATTTTTTATTCACGCTGAATACGCAGATCGAAGGCTTACATTAATCAAAACTATGAGAGCAACACGATAACAATTCGCGCAGACCTGTAAAACACAGGCATGAGTATACAGATATTTAATCGGAACCATTCATAAGATGACTAAATCCGCAACGGTTATTAGTCATCTTATGAATAAAAAAAATCTAAACATCGAGAAAATAAAAGGCAGCAACAAATTTGAATTTGATACTACCTTATTGATACTCTTATTCTAACCTTTTGTTTGGGTTATTTAGATCTAGCCCAAAGTTAAAATTCAGTTTTACAATGAATCACTTCACAGTATAGCCCTTACCTTCCATACAAACAGAAAATGCTTTATTATAATCATTGGCCAGATCTGCACTATGAGCCACAGCCGCCTGATTATTGGCTTGTTGTTGCTGAGCATCTCCACCTTTTTTGGCTCGGCGGCCTCTTATTGCGCCAGCTGTAGCACCGATGGCAGCTCCTTTACCGGCATTTCCGGCAATTGCACCTATAGCCGCTCCACCAGCTGCACCTCTCGCTGAACCTCTAACCATACTTCCATCAGCAGATGTATCCACCTCCGCTCCCTGAACTACGGGAGGGTTTAGAGGGTCATAACCTGTTTGATTGATGGCCCATTTATAACATTCCATTTCATCGATATCCTGTGTGGCCTGATCCTGATTATTGGCAGGGAATACATAAACACCCAAACTTTTTGACATATTTTGTGCGACAACATTTTGAGAGCCCAAGAATGCCACACCTACTAATATAACTAATATTAAATTCTTCATAATTTTTTTTTAATTTCCCGGATGAGTAAAAACATAGCCTAACTGTTCAAGAGCATCCGCCTCATTATAAAAGGTATAGCTCTTTACGATCTTATTATTTTTAATTTGATACACTGAATTGGCCCAAATGGTTACACTTTGATGATCTGCTTTGAATACAGCCGACATTTCCGCCCAATTGGAAACCCAATCTCCCTGATTATCACCGTAGGCAATATCTATCGTAGCCATTCTCGACTTTTTATAGATCAAACTTTCATAATAATTCGAACCAAGACTTTTCCAGTTAGCAAGCACCATTTGCTTTCCAACGGAATCGTTCATTGAAGGACCTAAACCTACATAATCATCATCTAAAATGGCCTCCATGGCTTCAATATCAACATCTTGTACAGCTTGAACATATCTTTCGATCAATTCAATATTTGCTTTGTCATTATTAGGAGGAGTACAGCTAAAAAATAAGGGCACTATAAATGCCGTTAAAATAAGTTTTTTCATTTGTTTAAAATTTTATTTTATCTAAAGTAAATACAAAAAAGAATACTTGCAAATTATTTTAATAAAACTATTAAGATATTTAGACTCAATATGTAGTATTCTTTAATTTCTTTCTCATTCAGTCCAAACTTTCTCTTTTTTTGTCTCCGATGGTAATTCTCCAAACAAATTCTTATAATCGGCTGCAAATTGACCGGTATGCCAAAATCCCATCTGATTTGCAGCATCAATAATTTTCTCCACTCTCCCTGTTTGCAATAATTTTCGAATTTTGTTTAGTTTGTAGTACCGGACATATTTCTTCGGAGACAGACCAGAAAGTTCCTGAAAAACATAACGCAAATTCCGTTCGCTAACGCCTATCTCCTTACAAAGGGACAATATATCAATTGGATTCTCAAAATTATGATGAATGATCTCTTGCGCTTTACTGAAAACAATACCTCTTCTACTTCCTTTTTTGAAATTATTTGCCGGGCTACTTTCCGATATTGCCTGAATAATCAATTTAGGAATTTCTAAGGTTATTATAGAAGTATCCGATATTATATTATTGCAACAAATATCAATTAATTGATGAATCCTTTCTGCATTATTAATATCAAGGGTTATGGTTTCCTTATCCCGAATAAAATTGATGAAATTAGGATATCCCAGTAAATTAGAAATTTCAGCAAGAAAATTATTTTCTATAGAAACCGGTGTTCCGTAAAAATTTGACTTAGTAATGCCACTGTGTTCCATATTACTCCTTAAAATGCCGATAACATTTCCTTTCAATCGTTTTTTTCGCCAACTGATATCCTGTTCCATATTACCGAGGATCAAAAATGTGGTATGTCCTTTCAATGCAATCCCTTCCTGCAGAAGGATACGATTCATTTTATGTGTACTAATAATAACAGGCCCATGCATTACCTGTGTTAATACACCTTTAAAAAAACCAGCATCAAGTTGCGTATGTACCAGATCTGCTTGCTCCACAAGTTTTGCGTACTGATCAAAATCCTCAAATTTCAACTGAATTTTTACCGGTGTTTTCATTTTTTGCCGTTTTATGACCTTTACAAAGATAAACCCATTCTATATTTGTTCACCGTTTGAATATCTAATAATATTAATTATTGTAGCTTTAGTGAATCAACTTCCTTCTTACAAAGGGATTATACTTTAACTTAAATCATACCAAATCATGAGATCATTAAAATACTTTTTATTGCCCGTTTTTACTGTGTTCCTGTTTAGTAATTCAATGGCTCAGGACAAAATAGTTCACGATGCCGAATATTATATCATTGAAGCCCAGAATGGCGATCGATGGTCAACCGAGGATAAGGCACTTGACAAAAGGCTGAAAGAGCTTAAAAAAAAGCATGGAAAAACGCCAAATATTATCTATATTTTGTGGGATGATATGCCCTTTGGCGATGCAGGAATCCCTGCTATAAATAAAATAAGAGGTTTTGATACGCCAAGTTGCAATAGAATGGCAGAAGAAGGCATTATGTTCACCCGAATGTATTCAGAACCTTCTTGTACTCCTACAAGGGCAGCCTCTATTACAGGGAGGCACCCAATGCGTAATGGTATGCATATACCAGGATTTCCAATTGAAAATGGAGGTTTGGCTGCAGATGAGGTTACTACTGCAGAAGTACTTTCTCAGGCTGGTTATGCAACTGCATTTTATGGAAAAGGACATTTAGGTGATATTGAAGAATCATATCTAAACAATCAAGGTTTTGATGAAACACTTTTTACACCTTATAATCAGGTTTTAAGCCTTTGGAACCCAATGGGTGAAGGAGCAAATGCTGTAATGGGGCTTATGGAAAATCAATTAACAAAATCAGAATATCAACTGGATGATGATTTTATCCCACGAGGTTGGATTATGTATCTCGAAGGGAAAAAAGGAGAGCAAGTTAGCGAATGGAGAGATCCAAGCCATGAGGGTTATATGGCTATGGATGCTGAAAGTGAAAGAAGAACGATTGAGTTTATTCGGAAAAATGCAAATACAGATAATCCATTTTTTGTATGCTACTGGCCCCAAATGACCTCCTTTATAGCTAATCCCCAAAAATCAACTCCAGGCAGAGGCTTACTTGGTGAAGGATTTGAAAAAGTAGATGCTTTCATTGGACAGGTTATGGATGAATTAAATGAATTAGGGATAGCCGAAAATACATTGTTGGTTGCTATGGCAGACAACGGACCTATGACCCACTCTCCTCCTCCCGGCCTCGGAATGACTGAAACAATTTTTACTGGCGGGAAAGGTGATTTTACTGAGGGAGGTGTAAGAGTACCTGCTTTTGCCTGGTGGCCAGGAACTATTGCCCCGGGGCAGGTTGTTGGTGATATTATTCACGTTACTGACCTTTACACTACTTTTGCAAGAATTGGTGGTGCAAGTGATTTTATTCCAACTGATCGGGTTATAGATGGAATAGACCAAACCTCACTGCTGCTTAATGGTGACACATATAGTAGAAGAGATTTTGTCCACATATACAATGGAACAATTTTATCAGCAACTGTTAAAGCACAATATAAACAAGACTGGACAGTAACAATTCCAGGAATGGTTACCGATTCCTATTATGATTTACAAAATGATATTCGTGAGAAAAATCCTTTAATGGTGCCAATGTTACATTTTAATGCTTCATTTGTTAGAATGAAGGAACGTCACGAAAAATTACTTGAAAAATATCCAATGAAAAATCAGGCTCATGGTCCGGCATTTACAGGAATTTCAAACGCACGACCGGAAACTAAAAACTTAGAAAAATTGTATAATGAGAATGAATAATTTTTAAACATTTTATCTCATTAAGATGAACATTGCAAAGACCTTCTATTATACAGAAGGTCTTTCTTAAATCTTCATATTGAGAAAAATAGTTATTGCTGTTTTATTTTTATTATTGGGAGGATCGATGTATTTTTCGCAGAACAGTGAAGAAACTTCCATGGCTGAGTTAAATTCACAATTGGATAATCCACTATCTCGTTTTTGGTCGTTGATCTTTCAGGAAAATATAAATTTTAATACCGGTGATCTTATTGAAGGAACAGCGGTATACATGTATTCAATTTTCAGCCTTCCTTACCGGTTCCTGTGGGAAAATCAAAAATGTTGTTGGTTCGTCCGGTTTTCCCTTTGATAACTTCACCAACCTTTGACGAAAGTGGTGTAAAAACAGGATCTGAGACCGGCTTTGGTGATATGCAGGTTTTTTCATTATATGGTCCGGATAAAAAAGGAGGGGTAATCTGGGGTATTGGGTTGAGCTTTGTTTTTCCTACGGCTTCTTCCGAATATTTAGGCAGTGGAAAATTTCAGATGGGACCGGCTGCAATGGCGTTAAGCATTACAAAAAATTAGACTCTCGGTGCAATTGTACAGCATTGGAGATCTGTTGGAGGAGATCCAAGCAGACCGGATACAAAAAAGACAGCTTTAAGCCTTTTAATTTATTGTCTATATTTACGAGATAACTTTCTGAACTAATAATGAATCCACACTCGAAAATAAGAGTTAGTGAGACTAAATAAAAAAAAACATTATGATTATACAAATTATCCGATTGAAAACTGATCTTCCGGAAGACAAGTTATTGAGAAGAGCCAAGGAAAGAGAGCAACAATTTAAAGCTATTCCCGGGCTAATGCAGAAATATTACGTTAAAATGGGTCCTGCCGGTCAATATGGAGGGATCTATGTCTGGGATTCTCCGGAATCACTAAAATCCTATCGAGAGTCTGAACTGGCGGCAAGCATTCCTGAGGCCTATGATATTATTGATGCCCCTGATATTGAAATTTTGGATGTGCTTTTCCAACTTAGATAGAGGTGAAAAAACAGTGCTTATCAAAAAATAAACGACAAATAAAAATAGCATTAGCCTATATAAATAAAAAAAATGCAAAAATTAATAATAGAAACTGAACGACTTATAATCAGAAATTTAAAAGCTTCTGATCTTGTGGATTTTCATTTCTATCGGTCAAATTCAGAAGTGACAAAATATCAAGGCTTTGACGTTTTTACAATTGAACAAGCAGGCGAGTTTATTAAAGATCAAATTGACAGGGAATTTGGAAAGGCAGGAGAATGGGTCCAATATGGAATTGAAAACAAAGCAACAGGTAAAATAATTGGAGATAGTGCTATAAGACTTGACCAGGATGATATCAGAATTGCTGAAATCGGAATTACTATTTCACATAAGGAACAGAAAAACGGATATGCAAAAGAATCTTTGATTGCCATTTTAAATTTTTTATTCGGCATTGATGATTTTCATAGAGTTTCTGAAATTGTAGATGCAGAAAATATAGCATCAATCAAATTATTGAAAAGCGTAGGATTTAGACAAGAGGGACATTTCATTGATAACATTTTTTTTAAAGGAAAATGGGGAAGTGAACTGCAGTATGCAATGCTGAAAAAAGAATGGAATAAAAATGAACCAAAAATTAATTGAGCCTGTGATAAATAAAAAACTAACTTCATGAATATTTGTAAATTTCTGATTTTCGGAATATTAACGGTAAAAGAACAAAAAGATAACATTGCAAAAAAGATCATAGGTTCTTGTTGATAAGGTTAGCAAAAATTTCAATTCATAGGAAAAATGCGGAAATACAAAATGATAAAAAATGGAATAATTTTTATAGCGATTCTGGTATTACATGGATGCCAACCAGAGAAAAAACAAAAGCAGCCTAATATTCTG
>DAOUPU010000040.1 GCA_030625995.1 Flavobacteriaceae bacterium | reverse complement strand
AATTATGAATTGATAGTTTCGGTAACTGGTGAAATTCATCCTGAGACGGGTTTTGTGATGGATATGAAAATTCTTAAGAACATTATCAGGAGTGAAATAGAAGATAAATTTGATCATAAAAATTTAAACGAAGATGTTAAGGATTTCTCGAGTTTAAATCCAACGGCAGAAAATATTTCTGTGGTTATCTGGAATAAACTTCGAAAAAAAATTGATATAGAATTGGATTTATCTGTTACTTTATATGAAACTCCTCGTAATTTTGTGACCTTTGATGGAAAATCATAGTTTTTATTATGAAAAAATACAAATATTTAATTTTAGTGATCCTTCTTGTAGGTTCGTTTTTTTTATCAGGTAATATGAAAAAGGAAAAGGGTATCGAAATTGGTGATAAATTACCTTCATTCAGTCTGCTCGATCAAAATGGAGAATTATTTTCATCTGATGATTATATTGGTAAAACAGCATTGGTTATTTATTTCTATCCAAAGGATGATACTTCCGGGTGTACTAAAGAGGCATGTAAATTTAGAGACAATTATGAGGATTTTACAGATCTAGAAGTGCAAATAATAGGAATTAGTGGAGATAGTGTAGAGAGTCATAAAAATTTTGCGGATAAATATAATTTACCTTTTACTCTTTTGGCAGATACCGATAATGATGTAAGAGGATTATTTGGTGTTCCTACCAGTTTTTTTGGTACTGTTCCGGGTAGAGTAACGTACGTGGTTAACAATTCAGGTGTTGTAATACATATCTATAATAGCATGATCAAAGCGGAAAATCATATTGATGAGGCTTTAAAAGCATTGAAGAATTAATTTTCCTTATAGAAAGTTCTTAACTCCTGCAGATATTCTTGTTTCATATTCTCATTTAGTAGCGAATATTGAAATGAATTCTTAGCCAATTCGTACAAGTCCTCTTTGCTCAGGTCTAAAGCCTTTTGTACTTCAATAAAATTTTGGTTTATTTGCCCCCCAAAATAGGCCGGGTCATCAGAATTGACGGTCACTTTTAGGCCTAATTCCATCATTTTTTTCAACGGATGGTCTTTTAGATCGTCTACAACTTGAAGAGATATATTGGAGAGAGGGCAAAGAGTAAGTGCAAAATCTCGTTTAATAATTTCTTTAACTAAAATTGGGTCCTGCAATGCATTATTTCCATGGTCAATTCTTATAATTTTTAACAGGTCGATGGCCTCCCAAACATATTCCGAACTCCCTTCTTCTCCGGCGTGTGCCAATGGAATATATCCTTGATCTACAGATGCTTGAAAAACATTTTTAAATTTGGATGGAGGGTTTCCTTTTTCTGAAGAATCCAGACCAATGGCTGTAATTAACTCCTTATAAGGAAGAGATTGTTGCAATGTTTTAAGGGCATCTTCTTCAGATAAATGTCTCAGATAACTCATAATTAATAAGGAGCTGACATTAAGTTTTTCCTTCGCATCTACACAGGCTCTAGAGATGCCCTTGATCACTGTTTCAAAGGCGATGCCCCTTTCAGTATGTGTTTGAGGATCAAACATGATCTCGGTGTGTCGTACATTTTGCAAAGCACATTTTTGTAAATAACTAAAAGTTAAATCATAAAAATCCTGTTCTTTTACTAATACATTGGCACCTTGATAATAAATGTCTAAAAAGTCTTGTAAACAATTAAATTGATATGCCATTTTTATTTCATCAACACTTTGAAATGGTATTTTAATATTATTTCGTTTGGCAATTTCAAACATTAGTTCAGGTTCAAATGTGCCTTCAATATGTAAATGAAGTTCAGCCTTTGGTAATTTATTTATAAAGTCGATCATACCAACAAAAATAGTGATTTTCTATTAGTCAGGTTTTCGCTAAAGTGAAACCCTGACTATTAGAAAAAAAAGATCGATATTTACAAAAATAATAATAGTAACATGATAGATTATCCGTTAAAATTCAAACCTATTTTGAAAGAAAAAATATGGGGAGGGGAAAAATTAGGAGGTCTTTTAAACAAAGAGTCCGACAGAAATAATATTGGTGAGAGTTGGGAAATATCAACTGTTAAAAATGACGTTTCAACAGTTATCAATGGAAAATGGAAAGGGAAATCTTTGGAAGAACTCATAGAAATGTTTGGAGATCATTTATTAGGTAAAAAAGTATATCAGGAGTTTGGTAATCAATTTCCTTTATTGATTAAATATATTGATGCGAAGGAAGCATTGAGCATACAATTGCATCCAAATGACGAGCTGGCAAAATCAAGGCACAACTCCTTTGGTAAAACAGAAATGTGGTATGTTATGCAAGCTGATGAAAAAGCTAATTTACAAGTTGGTTTCAAAGAGATTGTTAGCAAAGAAACATACCTTAATAATGTGGAGAACAAAACACTGGTCGAAATATTGAATTTTGATGAAGTTGACAGGGGAGATGTTTATTTTATACCAACAGGTAGGGTACATGCAATTGGGGCAGGAGTATTGCTTGCTGAAATTCAACAGACAAGTGATATAACCTATAGAATTTATGACTGGGACCGGAAAGATAGTGATGGAAATTACCGCGAATTGCACACGGAAGAAGCTTTGGAGGCCATTGATTTTACAGTGGAAACCAAATATAATACGAATTATGACAAGTCGTTGAATAAGATTTCAAATATAATTGATTGTCAATATTTTACAACAAATATTTTGCCTATTGATAGGATCGTTAGGATAGATAACAGCTCTAAAGATTCCTTTGTGATTTATATGTGTGTTGGAGGTGAAGGAGTTAAAATTAGATCGGATAAATATGAAGAAACAATTAATATTGGTGAAACCATATTATTGCCAGCGATTTTAAACGAATTCGAAATTGTTCCTTTAGGAGTGTCAGAATTATTGGAAATTTATATTTCTTAATTTGGCTTATAATGTTTATTTTTGTGGCATAATAATTGAAATAAAACAAGATGGCGAGTATAAAGAATTTTAAAAAAGAAATTAATAATGTATTATCTGACATCATTGAAGAATGCTATGTTTGTCAATTAAAAAGTGATGATAAAATTTCTGCAAAAGCAGAAAAAATTATTGATGAAGCTATTGCAGTATTTGATGATTTGGTTGTAAAGTTAAATCAAAAAGGGGTAGAAAATAAAAAGAAACATTTTCAATCTATCCATGCTGAGCTGGAAAAGAAAGGTTCAAGTTTATTAACAAAATTGGAGAAGCTTAAGGTTGATTAGGCGGTTTGAATTAAGACTTTTGAACATTTTTGGTTTTTTAACAAAAATTTTGTAATATGCATATGTAATTATCGTTCAAATTACTCAGTACTTAATTTAATAGAAAAATATGGCAAGAGCAATATACGATTACACTAAAACGATTCTTAAAAAGGTAAGTTTTGACACTGATTTATTTACTAAAGAATTAAAAAAAGCTATCAAAAGATTATTACCATTTGAAATAGAAGAATTACGAATTTGGTTATTAGAATTCACCGCTAACAAACCCGAACTTTACGTGAGTCTGGCTATTTTGAAAAGCTAATTTACACTGCTTTTTTTTTGCTTATCGGGCTTATTATCTTCACATCGTGAAAAGAGATTGCACCGCGTATAATTCCATCAATTGTATCTTTCAGAGCCTCAATGAGTTGCATCTTTAATTGTGATTTATGGTAAATAATACTCACCTCTCTGGCCGGAACTGTTTCATTAAATTGCTTCAAATATTTTTTATCTTCTTCAGCCAGATCCAAAGTATGTAGATATGGAATTAAGGTCATTCCGAGTCCTTCCTTCGATAATTTAATTAAAGTGCTTATACTGCCACTCTCCAGATTGAAATGAGCATTACTTGTGTCGTTAGTCGCTTTACATAGATTTATCACACTATTTTTAAAACAATGTCCATCTTCTAAAAGTAAAATATCTGTGAGATCCAAATCCTCTTCTGTTATATATTCATTGTTATATAAACGATGATCACTAGATACGAATCCAACAAAAGGTTCATAATAAAGTGGCTTTTCTTTAATGGCTTCGTTCTCTAATGGTGTAGCAGCAATTGCGGCATCTATATGACCATCTACTAATTTTTTAATGATTTCAGTGGTTGTCAACTCTTCTATAATTAATTTGACTTTTGGATATTTTTTTAAAAAGGATTTTAAGAAGAATGGGAGTAAAGTGGGTGTAATTGTTGGAATGATACCAATTTTAAACTCTCCACCAATAAATCCCTTTTGTTGCTCAACAATATCAACGATCCTGTTGCTCTCATTTACAATAGTTTTAGCCTGCTCAATTATTTTTTCACCTATGGGTGTTAATTCGATTGGCTTTTTCTTTCTGTTAAAAATTGTTACTTCTAATTCATCTTCTAATTTTTGAATTTGCATAGATAAAGTAGGTTGGGTAACAAAGCTCTTATTTGCAGCTATGGTAAAGTTTTTATACTCGGCAACAGCCAGGAGATAATTTAGTTGAGTAATCGTCATTTCTATAAATATTTTTGATAAAGATATTAAAACTATCAATGATTCCTATGCAAACTAGTGCTATAATATTGAGATATTTGTATAAATTTTAAATCTTAGAAAATATGAATAAATCGATCATCGGATTAGATAAAGAAAAAACAGAAAAACTGGTTAAGAGTTTAAATATGTTACTGGCGAATTACCAAGTTTATTATCAGAATGTTAGAGGCTTGCATTGGAATATAAAGGGTAAAAACTTTTTTGATTTACACGTAAAATTTGAAGAGAATTATACGGATTCACAGGAAAAAGTTGATATGATAGCCGAACGAATTCTAACTTTAGGAGGTGCACCAACGCACACTTTTGATGAATATATTAAAGTATCGAGTGTTCCGGTAGGAAAAAATATTAGCAATGATACTCAAGCCGTTGAATTAATTGTTAATTCACTAGCGGAATTACTTAAAATTGAAAGACTAATATTAGATGAGTCGGACAATGCTGATGATGAAGGCACCAATTCAATGATGAGTGATTTCATTACTGAACAAGAAAAAACAGTTTGGATGATGAAGGCTTGGTTGTCTTAATAAAGCTAAAAGGAGGACGTCTTAAAAGCTTGTTAAAAAAATACATATCTACTGGAGCGAAGTTGAAGAATCTATATTATTAAAAAAATAACATTTTGAAATTTTTTCGTTACAAACCTAAAGGGCAGAGGCAGGGTTGATATGACAAATTCATGCTTTTAAGACACCTTCTTTTTCAATAGGTATCCCAGAATTCTCTTTTTTTATTTAGCTCATTTTCGCTTTTATGATACTCCTTTATTGGGGTCACTTTTAAAAAAGATTTGTGCTGCTCAATGGCCATTTCAAGTTTTTGAACTATACTCTTCACATCGTCCTTTTCATAATCAATTTCCAACGGTTTCTTAATTACCATTGATTGTAAGATGCCCCTTTTTTTAATTAAAAGTCCTTTTTTGTCAAAAGATCTTCTAAAACCGTCAATAACAATAGGGACAACAATTGGTTTGTTCTTCTGTATAATGTGAGCTGTTCCTCTTCTAATAGGCTTGAAAGGAGTAGTGGTACCTTGAGGAAAAGTTATTACCCATCCATCTTGCAAGGCTCTGGTTATACTGGAAACATCAGACATTTTAACCTGCTTATTAACATCCTTGCCCTTTTCTCTCCATGTTCTTTCTATCGATATTGACCCACCATATTCCATTATTTTAGGAAGCATTCCCGAGCGCATAGTCTCTTTAGCCGCAACATAATAAATGTTCATCTTTGGCCGCCAAAGATATCCAATATCCTTTATATTGTCTACTCTTCCGCTTAAAGCAGCATTAAAAACATGAACCATGGCTACTACATCTGCAAAATAGGTTTGGTGGTTCGATACGAATAGAACATTATTGTCCGGTAGATCTCTGATGATCTCTGAACCTTCAATTTGCAGTTCGTTAAATCCTCTATATCTTCTGTGAGAAAACAACCCAACCATCTGGAATAATGTTTTCTTTAGAAATAAATTTTTCCCAAAAATATCCTGTTTAAATAAATCCATTTTCACATTTTAGCATAACAAACTTAAAAAAATATATGGTTATATTGATTTAAGTAGGTCTTTAATTTCACTTAACATCATTGCTGTTGCTCCCCAAACCATATAATCGTTTAATTTATAATATGGTACATCTATATTCTTCATATAGCTGGTGCTAAGTTTTTTTGAAGTTACAGAACTTTCTTTTAACAAATCTAATAATTTTACCTCAATTACTTTTTCTACCTCATGATTGTATCTAAATGATGGCGTATATTTAATCACACCTAAAAAAGGGCTAACCAAAAAATTACTTGGCGGTATAAAAGTATTTGTAAGTTGTTTCTCTATTTGGATATCTGTGGTTTCGACCCCAATTTCCTCATAAGTTTCTCTTAGTGCCGTAGCTTTTAGACTATCATCCGATTTTTCAAACTTTCCGCCTGGAAAACTTATCTGTCTTGAATGCACTCCTTTATAATTTGGCCTCAATATTAATGAAAAGCAGGTTTCATTATTTCTGTTTGGATAAAAAAGGGCCAGAACAGCAGCTTTTTTTGGGTTCCTTCGATTGATGCTTAAATTACTAAATATCTTTCTTTCCACTGGTGCCATTTTAAATTGAGAACTTAACCCTCCCGGTTCAATATTCCTAACCTTGGAAATTAATAATAAAAATGACTCAAATTCCATATTATATATTATTTTTACATCACCCAAATTTACAACTTACAAATTTAACAATTACTGTGAAAAAAGGATCTAAAATTTTAATTTACCTCGTTGTTTTTCTCGTATTTATTTATTTTTTGGTTATCTCAATTGTGCCAAAAATAGTCGACAAACAGCACAATCAAATTAGGACAAAACCACCATATGTGGTGTCTGCGGAAAGCCAGGAACTTTATGACAATTTGAGCTTTATAGCCGATATGCACTGTGATGCCCTGCTTTGGAAAAGAGACCTTTTAAATGATAATGATTTCGGACAGGTGGATATACCGAAGATGATTAAGGCTAATATTGGTTTACAGGCTTTCACTATAGTAACTAAATCTCCAAAGGATCAAAATTTTGATAAAAATACGGGGGATACGGACAATATTAGTTCTTTGTTTTTGGCTCAAGGACGACCAACAAGTAGTTTAACCAAAAGAGCTATTTTACAGTGTAAGGAATTGCATGGTTTTGCTGAAAGATCGGAGGGTAAATTTCGAGTTGTTATAAGCTCGGAAGAATTATCAAATTTTATTTCTGACAGAAAAAAAGATAAACGAATATCAGCGGGGATTCTTGGGGTTGAAGGAGCGCATGCCCTGGATGGGAAGATTGAAAATGTTCAGGTTTTATATGACAATGGTGTAAGAATGATGTCGGCCGTGCACTTTTTTGACAATAAGCTGGGTAGTTCTGCTCATGGCGTAAAAAAAGAAGGACTAACTGAATTTGGAAAATCTGTTATTCTCAAGATGGTTTCATTGGATATGATCGTTGATATTGCTCATTGTGCTCCAAAAACAATCGACGATATATTTGAAGTAACTAATGGTCCAATTATCTCATCACATACAGGAGTTAGAGGCACATGTGATAGTGTCAGAAATTTATCAGACAGGCATTTAAGGGCCATTGCAAATTCAGGAGGTATAATATGCATTGCCATGTTTGAAGAAGCTGTTTGTGGCATTGACGCAGCGGCTACTGCAAGAGCCATGAAATACACTTCGGATCTGGTGGGTGTTGATTTTGTTTCCTTAGGGTCAGATTTTGACGGATCAGTAATGACCCCATTTGATATTACAGGATTACCTTTAATTGTTGAAGAAATGAAAAAAATAGGATTTAATGAGGAAGAAATTAAAAAAATAATGGGAGAGAATGTAAAGAATTTTCTGTTGAAAAATTTACCATAGAGTAAGCTTATTTATTTAATGTCTTACGCTAATAAATTGAAAAATAAGTATGAATCTAGGAATTGTTTGTTATCCCACTTATGGTGGGAGTGGAGTTTTGGCTACAGAACTTGGAATGGCTTTAGCTCATAAAGGACATAATGTACATTTTATAACTTCTCACCAACCGGTAAGATTAAATTTTTTGAATCCAAATTTACATTTTCACGAAGTGTTCTTAGAAGATTATCCTCTATTTCACTACCAACCCTATGTATTAGCTCTTTCAAGTAAACTGGCGGAAGTTGTTGAAAAATATGATCTGGATATTGTCCATGTCCATTATGCGATTCCACATGCTTATGCGGCATATATGGCGAAACAGATGCTTAAACAGAAAGGGATAAATCTGCCCATTGTTACTACTTTGCACGGTACAGATATAACTCTTGTTGGAAGTCATCCTGTTTATAAAACAGCAGTAGAATTTAGTATCAATAATTCTGATGTAGTAACTTCAGTATCAGATAGTTTAAGAAGAGACACTTTGAGGCTGTTCAATATTAATAAAGAGATTGATGTTATACATAATTTCGTCGATTTCAAGAAACAGAAAGATATTAATGATGAAGACTGCAAGAGGGGAACTCTGGCAAATTCAGATGAAAAGATCATTACTCATATCAGTAATTTTCGGCCTGTAAAAAGGGTTCTGGATGTTATTTTGACTTTTAATGAAATTCAAAAATCGATTCCATCAAAATTATTGATGGTTGGAGATGGACCTGACCGAGAAAAAGCGGAAATACTGGCTAAAGAATTGGGTATCAAAAAAAATATACTCTTCATGGGTAAGAGTGATGAGATAAGAGAAATATTATGTTTTAGTGATTTGTTTCTTTTGCCTTCTGAGACGGAAAGTTTTGGTTTGGCGGCCCTTGAAGCTATGGCGGCAAGAACTCCGGTGATATCAACTAATACAGGCGGATTACCTGAGTTGAATGTACAAGGAGAAACAGGATTCTTAAGCGATGTCGGAGATATTTCAGAGATGTCTAAAAAGGCTGTTTTTATATTAAAGGATGAAGAAAGGTTAAAAAGGTTCAAAGACAATGCTTTTGATCATGCACATAAATTTTCTTTGGAAAGTATCCTACCTCATTATGAAGAAATGTATAGAAGAGTCAAAGAAAATTGCTGTTAACAATTGTTGCGCTCTTTTTTTTAAATATCACAAAACCCCGAGATCATGAAGCGTAAAATATTCCTTTTTATTATAATTATTTTTGTTGGAATACAATTTATTCCTGTTCAACCAAACTACTCAGAAACTTTTTCTAAAGATGATATTATTGAAGCGACCAAAGCCCCGGCAGATATTGCTATAATGTTAAAAAGCTCTTGTTATGATTGTCATTCAAATAATACGAAATATCCCTGGTATGATAAAGTTGCTCCAATATCATGGTGGATCGCAAGCCATATTAACGAAGCCAAAGAAGAATTGAATTTTTCTGAGTGGGGGACATATAGCCTGAAAAAGAAAAAACATAAATTAAAGGAGATCGTTGAAGAAACAAAGGAAGAAGAGATGCCGTTAAGAAGCTATTTATGGACTCATAGTGACGTAAAATTATCGAAGAAACAAATTAATCGACTCAATACCTGGATAAACTCCATACGAGAATAGTTCTTCGAAATATGAAATTCAAAAATAAATTGAGATTAACCTTGCTAGATCCCTCTTAATCGTTTTGAAAACAACACTAAATCTTAGCGGAAAATAGGAGAATACCATCATTGTCAGCCGGGTATTTTGAAGGGAATAGATAAGCTTAAAACTCTCTGTAAAAAACAATTATTCAACTGTTGAAATTAGTAAATTTGCAAATGCAAATATCGATGCCCTTTGCAATGGATTTATTCTTCGATCAACGAATCTCTATTGGGAAAGAAAACGGCAAGCAGATAATTTTTTTGCAATATTATTTAGATAAGATCAAATTATTAAAATGAAAATACTAGTTATAAATTCTGGAAGTTCTTCCATAAAATTCCAGTTAATTGAGATGCCTGGAAAGGATGTAATATGTTCCGGTATGGTGGAGAGAATAGGTTTAAAAAATTCAAAGATTTATTTTAACTCAGATAAAAGTGAAATCAAAGAGAATCATAATATCTCCAGTCATGAAATTGGTTTAGAAAAAATATCTAAATTAATTTTGAATAAGGAAAACGGAGTCCTAAAAGATGCAAGTGATATCTTTGCCGTTGCTCATCGTGTGGTGCATGGTGGCAGTACTTTTTCAAATACTACTCTTGTAGATCAAAGTGTTAAGGATATAATTAAAGAACTTTTTGAATTGGCACCATTGCATAATCCTGCAAATTTAAAGGGAATTGAAGTTTCAGAAAAGGTTTTTCCACAAGCAAAACAAATAGCTGTATTTGATACTGCTTTTCATCAGACTATTCCGGAAGTTGCCTATAGATATGCAATACCAAATAAATTTTTTATCGAAAATAAAATTCGAGTTTATGGTTTTCATGGAACGAGTCACAAGTATGTATCGGAAAAGGCGATCGAATATTTGCAAAAAAAGAATTCAAAAATCATATCTATTCATCTGGGAAATGGATGTAGTATAACTGCCATAGAAAATGGTAAGAGTATAGAGCATTCTTTAGGTTCCAGCACTATGAATGGTTTAATCATGGGCACAAGAAGTGGAGATATTGATCATTCCGTTATTTTTTATCTGGTAAATTCTTTAGGGTATACTTTGGAGGAGGTGAATAATCTTTTACAAAAGGAAAGTGGCATGCTGGGTTTAACAGGTTATAGTGACCTGCGAGAGATCGAATCCGAAGCGGAGCAAGGAAATAGAGTATGTCAATTGGCACTGGAAATGAATGCCTACCGTATTAAAAAGTACATAGGATCTTACGCTACAATCATGAATGGTCTTGATGCTATCATTTTTACAGCTGGAATTGGAGAAAACTCTTCAATCATAAGAGATTTGGTTTGTACCGACTTAGAGTTTATAGGCATTCAATTAGATTCGGAACGAAATAGATTAAGAAGTAAAGAAATTAGAGAAATCAATGAAACAAGTTCAAAAGTTAAAATATTGGTTATCCCTACCAATGAGGAGTTAGAGATAGCAAAACAAGCTTATGAACTTGTAAATCAATAAATTATGGCAATTAAAATTAAAAAGACGGAATACGCATCCTTTTATCAGCCATATATTACTGTTTTATCTGATAATGACATGGGCCTTATTGAAAATTTAGAATATTCCCATAAAAAGGCGTTGGAAGTACTAAGTTCTATTAGTAAAGAAAAACAAAGTTACAGGTACGATGAGGATAAGTGGACTATTAAAGAGATCGTTCAACATATTATTGATACAGAACGTGTTTTTAATTATAGGGCTTTAAGATTTGCCCGTAGAGATAATATCGAGCTGCCTGGCTTTGATGAAAATCAATTTGCGCTTCATTCTAATGCCAACCAAAGAGACTATAGATCATTGTTGGATGAATTTTCAGCTTTGAGAAGAACAACACTTTATTTATATGACAGTTTTAGTGATGATACCTTGTTGGAGTGTGGGAGAGTAAACGGTAATACAATGTCTGTAAGAGCTTTAGGATATTTAACTTCCGGGCATTTATTGCATCATTTGAATATTATAAAAAGCAGATATTTATAATATTTCAATCTCCTACCCGTTATATAGGGGTAAAATGCTAAAAAAGATGGAAAAGAAGAATAATAAAAAGGGATCAAAGAATAACGCTTTGAAAATGGAGAGTAAACAGTCTTCATATGATACAAAGGAATTTTTGCTAAAAGAAAAAGAGTACGAAGCATATCTAAAACATATTGAAAAATTGAGCAGAGGAATCTATAACGCATAAATTTTTAATGATCAGGTTATTTAATATTCTGAAGAATGTTAATAATAAATCATGGTTGGGAGAATGATTTATTATCTATGAATATTTAATTAAATTTGAGAAGAAATCAGTATTAATTTTTTAATACTGATTTTTTTATACACTAACTTTACTATTAACTATCATATAACTAAAAATTAGCCATTGTTGGTGTTTTTCACCAACAATTAATTACTCTTAAAGCATAGATCGAAATGTTGTTGGTGGAAAACACCAACAACGGCAAAATGGACTAAGTTTGAATTTTAAGAGGGCATTATCCGGTATCAGTTTAGAGTATTTGCCGGATTACTGTATTTATTGAATTTAGTGTATTGAAATTGCCATATTTTTGGATATATTTGATGCTTATAAAAATATCTTGTATGAAATTAAAACTCAATTTTTCGTCATTTTTAATTTTGATGCTAATCGTTGTAATTAGTTGTAAAAAGGACGAGCCAAAAAAAGATGAAGTGTCGAAAGAAAAATGGGTAAAGCTATTTAATGGTAAAGATCTGAAAGATTGGACGATCAAAATTAATGGCCACGCTGCCGGTGTTAATTATAAAAATACTTTTCGAGTTGCAGATGGGGTTCTTCAGGTAAATTATGATGAATACGATAAATTTGGGGAGTCATTTGGGCATATTTTTTACAATAAAAAATTTTCTAATTACAGGCTAAGATTAGAGTACAGATTTACAGGGGAGCAGCTCTCTGACGGACCGGGTTGGGCTAAACGCAATAGTGGTATAATGTTGCATTGTCAATCTCCTGAATCAATGGGCTTGAATCAAACTTTTCCCGTATGTATTGAAGCTCAATTTTTAGGCGGTTTAGGGACAGATCCTAGATCAACAGGAAATGTTTGCACACCCGGAACGAACATTATGATGGCGGGGGAATTATTAACGACACATTGCATAGAATCCAGTTCAGACACTTATAATGGAGATCAATGGGTTGAGGCGGAACTATTAGTAATGAATGATTCTATCATCAGGCATATTATTAACGGGCAATCGGTTTTGGTCTACTATAAACCCCAAATTGGAAATGGTGGGGTAGATGGCATCGATGAAAATAAATGGAATGTAGCGGATGGAACACCTTTAAAAAATGGATTTATTTCACTTCAAAGTGAGAGTCACCCCGTAGAATTCAGGAATATTGAAATATTAGAATTGAACAAGTAGTTTAATATTTCACCCTATCCTCTTTATCGTTCCATGTATTAAATGCAATCATGGCCTCTTCCTTACCTAACTGTTCAAATGATATCAGTTTTTTATCATTGGGAACTCGTAGTTCTTTATAAATGAAATCATCATCGAAGCCAATTTCCGCAGCATCTTTTTTATCACATCCATAATATACTTTACTGGGTCTTGCCCAATATATCGCACCCAAACACATCGGGCACGGCTCACAAGAAGAATAAATAATGCAATCGGTTAACTGAAACGAATTCAAGTGCTTACAGGCATTTCTAATTGCTTCTACCTCAGCATGGGCCGTTGGATCATTACTTGAAGTTACTTTGTTATTACCTCTTCCAATAATTTTACCGTCTTTTACAATGACACAACCAAAAGGCCCTCCTTCATTATTATTGACACCGGCAACTGCACCATTTACGGCTTCACCCATAAAATGTTGATGAATGTCATGGGCATCATCCAAATCGCTTGGTCTGGCTTTCGCGGCCTCGTCAAGAAATTTTTTATTAAAATTATTGCACATATATTTTGGTATTAAAATAGCTAATGAGTACGAAAAGTTGCCTACAAAAATTCTTTATAGAGATTGTAATAATAATCAATTTATTTTAAGTACTCAAGTTCCAAAAATTAAATCATCTCTTCCGGCTTCACCCAATCATCAAATTCTTCAGAGGTCAAAAATCCTAAATTAACCGCTTCTTCTTTAAGTGTAGTTCCATTTTTATGCGCTGTTTTTGCAATTTTCGCAGCTTTTTCGTAACCAATTTTAGTATTTAAAGCAGTTACAAGCATTAATGAATTATTTAACAAATTTGTGATTCGTTCCTGATTTGGTTCAATTCCAACCGCGCAATTTATATTAAAGGAGTTACAGGCATCTCCAATCAACTGAGCAGATTGTAAAATATTTGCTGCCATTACGGGTTTAAAAACATTTAATTCGTAGTGTCCACTTAAGCCTCCAACAGAAATTGCTACATCATTACCAATAACTTGAGCACATACCATAGTTAATGCTTCTGCTTGTGTTGGATTTACTTTACCTGGCATTATTGAGGATCCGGGTTCGTTGGCAGGAATAATAATTTCTCCAATTCCACTTCTGGGACCCGAAGCTAATAATCGAATATCATTTGCAATTTTCATTAAAGAAACTGCCAGTTGCTTCAAGGAACCATGTGTTTCAACAATGGCATCATGTGCTGCTAAAGCTTCAAATTTATTCTCTGCAGTAATAAATGGCAAGTGAGTAAATTCTGCAATATATTTTGCAACTAAAATATCATAACCTTCAGGAGTATTAATTCCAGTTCCAACAGCAGTCCCACCAAGGGCCAATTCTGAGAGGTGGGTCAAGGAATTTTTTAAAGCCTTTATACCATGATTTAACTGCGACACATAACCAGAAAACTCCTGACCTAGTGTAAGAGGCGTTGCGTCCATTAAGTGTGTTCGGCCAATTTTTACAACATTTGAAAAGCTGGCAGCTTTTTGATCTAAGGTGTCTCTCAATGCTTCAACACCTGGTATAGTAGTATGTATAATTTTTTTGTAAACTGCTATGTGCATTCCGGTTGGGAAGGTATCATTAGATGACTGAGATTTATTTACGTCATCATTAGGATGAATAAACCTTTCATTACCTTCTAAACTACCCCCGTTATTTACATGGGCTTTATTTGCAATTACCTCATTACAATTCATATTGCTTTGTGTTCCTGAACCTGTTTGCCAAATAACCAATGGAAACTGATCATACAATTCTCCATCTAAAATCTCATCACAGACTTTTGCAATTGCGTCTCTTTTTTCCAAGCTAAGAACTCCAAGATCATAATTAGTATAAGCTGCAGCTTTTTTTAAATATGCAAATCCTTCCACAATTTCTTTTGGCATAGACCCTTCGGGACCAATTTTAAAATTATTTCTGGATCTCTCTGTTTGTGCTCCCCAATATTTATCTGCAGGAACTTTTACTTCTCCTATGGTGTCGTGCTCAATTCTGTATTTCATTGTATTTAATTAAAAAATTAACCGAACAAAGTTACTAAATAAGAGTCGAAAAGAATACTAATAAACAGTAATTGTAAGTGCCATTTTATAAAATAATTCTATTAGAAGTGTAATGTGATTTATTGTATTTTCTATTCAACATCATAATAATGTTTAAGCAGATAAATATAACCAAACTCAACAATTTGATCATTCCTTATAATAGGAAATTTACTCAATAGAAGGCTCTCTTTGAAGTGTTTATTCATGGTCTTCTCAGGTGGCTGAAAATTGCGACTATGGGTTATATAGATCGCATCTTGACCAGATACCAAGGGATCCTTTTCCTTATTTATCCAATAGTATTTGTGGATTGCATTTATGTCTCCGATCAGGTAAATATCCTTTTGCATTGGTCTGGCAA
>DAOUPU010000060.1 GCA_030625995.1 Flavobacteriaceae bacterium | reverse complement strand
ACCATTTGATGCTGCATATTTTGAAATAGAGCTTTCTATATCCTCATCAATTTTGTCCATTTTATTTTTACTCTCCTCTTGCATCAACTGCCTGGCCATTTGTTGTCTTTGCTGAATCTCTTGCTGTTCTCGCATTAGTTCCTGTTCTTTTTGTTGTTTGTCTTTATCAGACAAAGTTGATGAAGAGCTTTGGTACTCTTGTACCTTTTGCTGGAAACTGGCTCTTAGTTCTTCAATCTCCATAGACATTTTTTGAGATTGCATGGTCATTTCCTGCTCCGCCTCTTTAGCTTTATTGTATTCTTTATAGATTTCCTCCACGTCTACATAGGCTACCTTTTCCTGCGTACAAGAGCTTAGAATAAATATCATTGATATTGCTAATAATAAATTTTTCATGTTGTTCATTTAAAAATTAGCCACAAAAGTATAAAAATGAAACTAATAATATGTCTAAAAATGTTTAGATTCTTCAATCAAAAAAAATAAAATGGACCCTATAAGGAAATATTATTAATAATTATTTATATATAACTATTTACTATGTGAAAATATATTTTATAACCTCCTTTAAAACAGTTTTAAGATTGTTTCATGTCTTTCTGCCTTTTGATTGTATAAATGCCTTAAAGCTTCTTAAATCAATTATTAGGCGTGTTTGATAATATATATCATAGAAGAGTATTCATTTGTCCTTTTGGCTTTAAGATTTGAAATAAAACCATAATAGAATGCTTTAACTAAATTCGATCTCCCTGTTTTATATTTTTCTGACAACAAACTAACATAATACGCGTCAAATTTCATGGGTAATGTATTCGACACCACTAACCCAACCTCTGCAAAAAGAAATTCGATAGATTTTTTTGAGAAGTGCCACAAATGTCTGGGCACATCATATGCCGCCCAATTATCTTTATAATGCTCTGCATCAAAACTGTTAAAATTTGGGACCGCTATTATAAGTGTCCCGTTTGTGCTGAGCAAGCCTTTTAATTGTACAATGTATTCTTTTAAATTAGAAACATGTTCTAAAACATGCCACATCGTGATCACATCATATTTCTTATTAGTTTCTACTAAGTCCTGAATATCCTTATAGATAATCCTATTATCTTTTGAATTAGTTTTTAAATCCAGTTTATCAACCGCTAGTTGCTTCGCTTTTTCATTAGGCTCAATACCATGAACTAACCAACCGTGCAGCTTACATGCAACTAAAAAATCTCCCGTCCCACATCCAATATCCAAGATGGTTTTATCATGCATCTTGAATGGTTCAATTAACCTTACCTTTTGTTTTATTGTATAATTCTTAACCGTTTGGTAGAGTTTATCTATAAAAGAGTCCTTTGAATCGGTATGAGAAATATATGCCTCACTAGCGTAATATTTATATAAATCCTTTTCATCCGGTCTAGGAGTGGTGATGTACATTTTAAATTTATTATCCCATTCCAGATGAAATTTTTCCTTAGTTACTGTATGATCTATACAGGTTAATTGATCTTTTCGTTTAGTTTTCACCTTAATAAAATAAATATTGGTTTCACGTGGAACATAAAATTATCTACCCATATAAACAAGTAATACCGATATATCACTTGGAGATACTCCCGAAATTCTGCTTGCTTGAGAAATTGATGTGGGTTGTATTTGACTTAATTTTTCTCTTGCCTCATATGATATTGATTGGATTTTTCTATATTCAAAGTTTGCCGGAATCTTAATGTTTTCTAATCTCTGAATCTTATCGGCACTGTTCTTTTCTTTTTCGATGTATCCCGAGTATTTAACATGGATCTCTGTCTGCTCAACAATTTCATTGTCAATATTATTCTGCCTAATAAATTGTTCAACACCAGGAAACATCTTTACATCATTAAAATTTAATTGAGGTCTTGAGGCTATTTTAAACATCTTCATGGATTGTGTTACTAAAGCAGATTTTCTTTCTTTAAGAATAGGGTTGACGTCTTCCGGTTTAATACTCGTATTTTTCAAAAACCCTATGAATAAATCTGTTTTTGTTTGTTTCTCAACCACCCTATCCATTCTTTCCTTCGATGCTAGTCCAAGATCATAACCTTTAGGTGTTAATCTAAGATCAGCATTATCTTGCCTCAAAAGAGTCCTGTATTCGGCTCGTGAAGTAAACATTCTATAAGGTTCTTCTGTTCCTTTAGTAATCAAATCATCAATTAAAACCCCAATATAAGCTTCATCTCTCTTTAAAATAAAAGACTCCCTGCCTTGGACTTTCAACGTAGCATTAATACCAGCCATTAAGCCTTGAGCAGCTGCCTCTTCATAACCCGTAGTTCCATTAATTTGTCCCGCAAAAAACAATCCTTCAACAAGCTTTGTTTCCAGATTATGTTTTAATTGCGTTGGTGGAAAATAATCATACTCAATCGCGTATCCAAATCTCAAAAACTTTACCTGTTCAAATCCGGGTACTTTTCTCAGCGCCCGGTATTGTACATCATGTGGTAAAGATGTAGAAAACCCATTGACATAAATTTCTGTAGTGTTCCATCCTTCCGGCTCAATAAATAACTGATGTCGGTCCTTCGAAGAAAACCTGTCAATTTTATCCTCTATGGAAGGACAGTATCGTGGCCCTACTCCCTGAATTCTCCCATTAAACATCGGTGATTTTTCAAATCCCTCTCTCAACAAATCATGTACTTCGTTTGACGTATAGGTCATATAGCAAGAACGCTGTTCTGTCAAACTTTTCGTGATCGTAGAATAAGAAAACTTCGTTGGATTATCATCTCCTGTTTGTTCAATCATTTTGGAAAAATCAAGCGATCTCGAATCAACTCTTGGAGGTGTTCCTGTTTTCATCCTGCCAGAAGTAAACCCAAGCTTAACCAGATCCTCTGTAATTCCGGTAGATGATCCTTCTCCAGCTCTACCTCCACCAAATTGTTTATCTCCTATATGTATCTTACCGTTTAAAAAGGTTCCGGCAGTAACAATAACAGTTCTTGCTAAAATCTTCAACCCTAACAAAGTCTTTACGCCAACTACCCTATTTACATCAAATATTAATCCATTAACCGAGTCCTGAAACAAATCTAAATTATCAATTCCTTCCAACTGTATCCTCCATTCTTCAGCAAAACGCATTCGATCACTTTGCGCTCTGGGACTCCACATAGCTGGCCCCTTGGATTTATTTAGCATTTTAAATTGTATTGCTGTTTTATCTGTTACAATAGCGCTTAATCCACCGAGTGCATCAATTTCCCGTACTATCTGTCCTTTTGCAATTCCACCCATGGCCGGGTTACAACTCATTTGAGCAATATTTTGCAAACTCATAGTAATAAGTAAGGTTTTAGCACCAAGCTTGGCTGCGGATGATGCAGCCTCACTACCCGCATGTCCACCCCCTATAACGATTACATCATATGTGCCAGTAAATAAATTCATTCAATTAAATTAATTGTTCCACGTGAAACCTAGTTCTATTCATTTTAAAAAGTTCGCAAAGATAAGTAATAATCTTCTTTGGATCTCATCGTATTCCTATCCTTAATATTTTTATCCTTATATCCACAGAAATGCAGAATACCATGGATCATAATTCTTTGAAGCTCATTCTCGAATGTAATATTTAGGTGATTAGCATTCTCTTTGACTCTTTCTATCGATATGAATATATCGCCTGAAATTAAATCGCCAATACAATAATCGAAACTAATAATATCAGTTAATGTATTGTGTTTTAAATATTTAATGTTTTTTTCAAGCAAATATTCGTCTGTACAGAATACATAGGCAATCTCACCCAATTCTCTCCCTTCTTGATGTATCGTAAACTCGATCCATTTGGAGATCTTAGATTCTAATGGCAATACAAACTCCAATAATGAATGGAAAGTAATCATGGGTTACAAATTTTACTAATCATCTATAAAATAATTCTTAACCTTATCTTGAAAATTCGGTTGTAAAGGCAATGAATTCCGAATAAGTATTTCATTTTGATCAAAGTAAATCATTTGACTTTGAATTGATTTTATATTTCTTTCCATCTCCCTAATATCACCTGTTTGAGCTTTTCTTTCTACATCATTTTTTTGGCTATATAAGGCTTTTTCCAACTTCAGAAGATCCTGATTTAAAGATTGCATATTGCGTAAAACGTCGTTTGTCAAACCCTTCTCGAGTAATAATTTCTCTATTTCTTCCATTTTGTCAGCTGCATTTTTTCCCTCATTTCCCTTAGACTCTCCTCTTATCAGTAAATCATTTAGTTGATCTCTTAACTCCTTTTGTTCTTGATATATTTGATATTGCTCACCACTCATCTCTTCTTTAGATTTTCCATTTTTGGATTTCTCTGAAGGCATTCCATCCTTCATTTTTTTTATAAGTTTTTCTTGCTGTTTAATAATATCCGGCAATTCTATAGTCTCTCCATCCTTTCCTTTTCCCTTACCACTTCCCGGTTTTTTGTTTTGTAAACTCTTTAAAACATTACTTAGCATATCTGCCAGGTCGTTAGCCGCTGTCATGGTGTATCGCTGATGTGTAATGCCATTCTCAATCCTATTCTCTGCGATAGATTCTAACGATTTATCCAAATTGTAGTGTGCATCATTTACATGTTTATCAATTTTAGAAGTTAATTGGACCAATCTCATAGATAATGTAAAAAGACTATCATCAATATGTTCAAAATATTCTTTTAAGGTTTGTTGATGTTTCAACTTGTTCGGATATTCCGCTTTTCCTGAATTAATACCTTCCATTGAAATCATTAATTCTTCCTGATCAAATGAAAAAATAAGAAGGTTCTCCAAAATTTGGCGAAGATCTTCAATATTTTCCTCACTACCTTTCATTTCCATTTGCATCATTTTCTTTTTCATTCTATCACTGAGTTCCTTTATTTTTGATGCCGCTTCTTTTTGGTTCTTCACTGCTTCTTTATTCGCTCCATTTCTTAAATCTCCCTTTTGCTTTTGCTCTAATTCAAGATTCTTTTTGGCGTCATTCATTTTATATTTAATGCTGTTCTCATCAATTAAGGTTTCAGGAATATCCATAGGGTTTTTAAGTTGTTTATTTTGTTCCCGTAATTCTCTAAGGTCCTCTTGAAGAGAATCAAATTTCCGATTAAGATCACTTTGCTCCATTGGTGTACTAAATTCTTTCTTAGCTAGTTTGTTCTGGGAGATTGATAGCTCGTCCAACTTCTTAATAATCTGGTCCGCCTTTCTTTGAACATAAAACCGTTTTGTAAGCTCCAATATTCGTTCCAAAGATCTTTCTTTCCGCTTGGCTTGATTCTCAAGATTTTCTGCTCTATCCAATAAATTTTCCTTTTTTAATTTCTCTGTAAGTTCCTGTAGTTCTTTCAACATTTCTTCTTTTCTGTCAAGCTCTTTAGATTCTTCAATTCTTTTTCTAAGTTCATTTTGTTTGTCCTTCAAATTTGGATCTGAAGGCTTCTCCATCTCATCCATGTTATGTAATACATTCTCCGTGTTTTTATCCATTATTCTCTGATATGCCTTTTGTCTTTCATTAAATTCCTCCAGTTGTTTTTCGTCATTCCAGTCTGTTTTGTTCTTGCTTTTTAATTTATCAGAAAATAATTTCAAGGCCCTTTGTAACTCCTTATAGTTTTCAGATGCATTCTGTATCTCCTTTAAATTTTGCTTCTGCTCCTTTATTAGCTCATCCTCAATTTCCTGATCGGTCTTATTTTTGTAAAAAAAAATTTGTGATTTTGATTTTTTTGATCCATTAACACCGTCATTATCAAATACTTGAAAATATATTTCATAACTTACACCCTCCTCTAGCATTATTCCTTGAGGAAAGGTGTAAAAAAACTCTTCAAAATCAGAACGGCCGGTATCAATATTATAAATACTCAAAGAATTGTCTTTTTGATTTTTTGCTAGAACTTGAAGATGTGATATTCCGTAGTCATCTCTAATCTGACCGACGAAATTAACGGGTCCTCTACTAACAGAATCAATGTCAGATCTTACAAATATTTTAGGATGTTGGTCCTTAATCACTCCAAGTTGATAACTAAGAACTTCATAATTCTTTAAACTCTTATTTGAAGTGGATATCTCATAATCAATGGTAGTTCCCAGCGTCTTCGTCAAGCTAAAATTTCCATTATTATCAATTAACAAAGCTTCAGTAGAAGCCTTATTGGTTCTTAATGTACTTCTTTCCGTGGTTATAAAATCAACATTGAAAGTATGCTCAGTACTTATATTCCAAATAATCTTTGTGCCTTCGGGAATCATGGCATTACCCGTGTTCTTAATAGTTTCATCATCTCTGAGGATATATTTAGGGAAATTCAAATACATCTCAAAGTTTATAATTTTTGGGGTTTTTATTACTTCTACTTGATATCTCTTAGATACAACCTCATTAGCTTCTAAATAAAATTGAAAAGATTTGTTAGGTTGTTCAAACTCATAATAAAATTCATCAAAATTTTTATTATTCAAATAATACATTTCACTATTAAAGATTATTTTAATGTCTTCAGGTTTAACATTTCCAATTGTAGATACTTCCAGCAAAAATGGTATGTTTTCAATAGCAATTAATTCATCGTTCAAGATTTGAAATTCAAAGGCCGCTGGTGGTAAATATGATGTATTATGATTGACTACTCTGGTCAAACTATCTTTAAAAATAGAACTATTTCCACTAAAGAAAATCAGGCTCCATATGGCTATCGGAATGGCTAAAAACTTAAGATAATTCATATTTACTCTAAAATCAATTGCCTTTTTAAAGGGAATATGCCGAAGCTCAACAGACCTCTGCTCAATACTTGCTAAGAGCAGGTCTGTCTGGGCCTTGCTTCCTTTTAACTGAAGTAAATTGAGTAATTTATCATCAATTTCATTAAAATGTTTTCCTATTATTTTAGACGCCATTTCAGGAGAAATTCCTTTTTGGATTCCAATAAGTTTAAAGATTGGCAAAAGAATAAATTTAAGTAACAAACCAAATTCAACCAAAAGAAAAACCCAAAAGAGAAAGGTTCTTGCAATTGGCCTTAGCCATAAAAAATATTCAATAAACAAGGTAAAAATAAAATATAACAGACCAAACGAAACAAACAGAATAGCCCCTTTAATGATTTCATTAGTATAATACTTACTAATAAAGCCATGTAACTTATCTTGTATGTTCCTAAAATTATCCATTTAATAAGTTATAAAAATACTATTTTCATATTCAAGTAGTATCTTTGCATTTCATTTTTAACAAAATTTTTAATTAGATGAACAACATTCGTGTGCGCTTTGCACCCAGTCCAACAGGGCCATTGCACATTGGCGGTGTAAGAACAGCCCTTTTTAATTATTTGTTTGCGAAGAAATACAATGGGACATTTATATTGAGGATTGAGGATACAGATCAAAACAGATACGTTGAAAATGCGGAAAAATATATTGTTGATGCATTAAATTGGTGTAATATTCCCTTTGACGAAGGCGTCAATAAAAATGAAAAGTTTGGTCCTTATCGACAATCTGAACGAAAAGATATTTATGCAAAATACGTTCAAAAATTAATAAATAGTGGAAATGCTTATTATGCTTTTGACACTTCTGAAGAATTGGACTTTCATAGAAAGGATCATGAAGAAAAAGGTAAAACGTTCATTTACAACTGGCATAACAGAAAAAAGGGAAGACTAAAAAATTCTTTAGTTATGTCTAAAGAGAAATTAAACGTTAAAATTGAAAGTGGAGAAAAATATGTTGTACGTTTTAAAAGTCCATCTGAAAAAACACTAAAGATGCATGATCTTATTCGTGGAGAAGTAAAAATTGACACGAAAACTCTAGACGATAAAATCCTTTTTAAATCTGACGGAATGCCAACTTATCATTTAGCTAATGTTGTGGATGACCATCTCATGGAAATCAGTCATGTTATTCGAGGAGAAGAATGGTTACCTTCTATGGCCTTACATATTTTATTATACGAATCTTTCGGATGGAAAATTCCAGAATTTGCTCATTTGCCCTTAATTTTAAAACCAACAGGTAAGGGGAAATTAAGCAAACGGGATGGTGATAAATTAGGGTTCCCTGTTTTTCCTTTGGCCTATGACAACAAGCTAACGGGTAAAGTTTCCAGTGGCTATAGAGAAGATGGGTATTTTCCTGAGGCAGTAATAAACTTTTTAGCATTCTTAGGTTGGAATCCTGGAACAGAACAAGAGATATTCAATTTGAAAGAACTTATAAAAGCATTTGATCTGGACCGAGTTAATAGATCCGGTGCTAGATTTGACCCGGAAAAGACAAAATGGTACAACCATCAGTATTTACAATTGAAGACAGACAAGGAATTAGCCGAATTATTTCTGCCGATAATAGATAAAAAATTAGAAGATTCCAGTTCTCACCGTAATGACATTTCCTACATTTCCCATGTTGTACGATTAATTAAGGAGCGTGCTACCTTTGTTAAAGATTTTTGGGATTTAGGAAACTTCTTTTTTAAAGCTCCCGGTTCTTATGATACAAAAGCTTGCAAAAAACAATGGAAAGAATCAACTCCCCACTTAATGAAGGAATTGATTTCCTTGCTTGATTCTACAGATAATTTCTCAGCTAAACATATAGAAACGACTGTTACAGAATGGATTACTTCAAAAGAATTGGGTTTTGGCAGAGTAATGCCTCCTTTTAGGTTAGCTTTGGTTGGTGCATTAAAAGGCCCGGACCTGTTTGAAATTGCCTCATTAATTGGAAAAGAAGACACTATTCATCGTCTTGAAAATGCCATCAAAAAAATATAACTTTATTTTTTAAACATGAGATGTAGCATTATCCATGTTGATATACGTTCTGAAAATAATGCTGTACAGTGGTCTTCTACTAAAATATTTATTTGGTTCTCTCAACCTCGATTACATAATACTTCGTGTCACCCATCCATGGAAATGTCCCAAATCTTTCAATATACGTAAGGTTTACCTGATGGCCCTGAAACTCTTTTAACGCTTCAATAACTTCTTTATTTCTAGATTCCACAGAAAATTCAAAATGCTGTTCCTCTGCCACGCCCTGGCTAATTTTACCTTCCCATGTCTTGAAAATAACACCTTTTCTTGTAATTTTTATCAATTCACCCGATCTGTAACCATCACTATAGGTTGCGTAGTAGATAAATGTCATATATGCAGCTGAAACTAATATGATCGTAACGATACTAATTCTAATAAATTTTTTCATTTTGAATGGTTTTACAACAAAGATAAACTTTTTATTATCCTATAAATTGGATATTTAATTTGTAACTTTATTTCTTTATTAACTTCTAAATTTAATTTCATGCTAACAACAATTCCTATCATAATAATCACCATACTATTGGTATTCTCTGCTGCATTCATTGTAAAACAACAAACTGCGGTAGTTTTAGAAAGGTTTGGAAAGTTTTTAAGTATTCGAAATGCCGGTTTACAGTTCAGAATTCCATTGGTTGATCGTGTGGCTACACGACTAAGCTTAAGAATTCAACAATTAGATGTTAATATTGAAACAAAAACAAACGATGACGTATTTGTTCATTTAAAAATTTCTATACAATATCAAATTCTTCGTGAAAAAGTTTATGATGCATATTATAAATTGCAAAATCCAAATGAACAATTAACTTCTTACATTTTTGATCTGGTAAGAGCAGAAGTCCCAAAGATGATCCTAGATGACGTTTTTGAAAAAAAAGATGATATTGCTAAAGCAATTCAGCGTGATCTGAAAGAAGCGATGCTAAGATATGGATATGATATAGTAAAGGCTCTGGTTACAGACATCGATCCGGATGCAACAGTAAAAGAAGCAATGAATAGAATTAATGCTGCGGAAAGAGAAAAAATTGCTGCCCAGCATGAGGGTGATGCACAAAGAATTTTAATCGTAGAGCGTGCAAAGGCTGAAGCTCAAAGTAAAAGATTGCAAGGTAAGGGTATTGCTGATCAACGGCGTGAAATAGCTCGTGGTTTAGAAGAAAGTGTAGATACTCTAAATAAAGCCGGTATTAATCCGCAAGAAGCCTCGGCTTTGATCGTCATAACGCAACATTACGATACTTTACAGTCAATTGGAGCCGATACCAACAGTAATTTAATTTTGCTGCCGAATAACCCTAATGCTGCCAGTAATATGTTAAATGATATGACCGCTTCGCTATTAGCTGCAAATAACATAATTGAAGCATCTAAAAAAAATAAAAAGTAACCCGATATATCGCATAAAAAACCTCATTACGTCTGGAACGCAATGAGGTTTCTTATTTTAACATGAAGAAGATAATTAATCTTTACTTTCTTCTTTTTTCTTGTCTTCTTCTTCGGTATTGGTGGCATTTTTAAATTCCTTAATTCCAGTACCTAGTCCCTTCATTAACTCCGGTAATTTTTTTCCTCCAAAAAGTAAAAGAATTGCCAAGCCGATTATTATCCATTGCCATGGACCAACAAATCCTAAAAATATCGTTTGTAAAATCATCATCTATAATTTAAGATACAAAGTTAATAATATTATTACAAAATAATACCTAATTACGAACATATCCACCAAAAGACTCTTTAATTATAACTTCTTCCGGTTTTCCCAAAACTGTAATTGTAGACCCTAATTTAGCATTTGCATCCACTAATTTAGTGCCATTAACAGTTCCAAGTCCTCCTGAAGATGCAGTAATCTTTGTACTATTAGCAATTAAGTGCTCCCCGTCATAAAAACCACCCGTATTAGAAACAATCGTTTGATTTTCAGTTAAACCATCCAAAATTACTTTACCCCCTGATATTACTTTTATAGTTAGTGCAGTAGCTTCTATTTTGGCAATTATCTTTGCAGCTTCTTGAGATTTCAATGTAATATTATCTTGTTTAATAATTTCATTTGAAGTAATTACAGAGCCTTCATTTGCATCAATAATATCAATTTCATCCTTGTAATGTAAAGTAATTATTACCTCTTTTGCTGAAAAAGACTCAGGAACCTTTAAAGATACTTTTAAAACACCATCAATATTTTTTATTAAAACCTCCTTTGCTTTATTTCCTTCAATTAAAATTTTAGCTTCATCACTTTTAATAATTTCAACATTTAAGCCTCTATAAGTTTTTAATTCATGAAAATCACCTAAATTTTTTGTTATTTTTTCCTGTGAAAAAATAATATTCGATATAAAAAATAAAATTATTAAGATTTTTTTCATAATATAATTTATTTAAACTATTCTTCTATTAAATTGAAATCTAAATGTTTGCGCTCTAAATCAGTATTTTTGACCATAACTGTAACCTCATCTCCTAACTGATATAAGTTTTTGGTTACTTGCCCGATAAGTGCATATTGTTTCTCGTCAAAGATATAATAATCATTCTTAATATCTTTTATTCTTATCATTCCTTCACATTTATTGTCAATAATTTCAACATATATTCCCCATTCTGTAACTCCGGATATAACTCCTTTAAATTCAATATCCTTATGATCTTGCATATATTTCACTTGCATGTATTTTATTGAAGCTCGTTCTGCTTTACTTGCCATAAATTCTCTTTCCGAAGAATGCTTACATTTCTCCTCATAAATTTCAATTTTAGGAGATCTCCCTCCGTCTAGATAATGTTGTAGTAATCTATGAACCATAACATCAGGATATCGCCGGATCGGCGAAGTAAAATGTGTATAATA
>DAOUPU010000056.1 GCA_030625995.1 Flavobacteriaceae bacterium | reverse complement strand
GGTAATACCTGCTGTATTCCATGGCTTCGCCTGTTCCAAGGGACCCAAAAACATTTCATACATTCTTAATGTATCTGCTCCGTACTGTTCACAAATATCATCCGGATTTACCACATTATATTTGGATTTAGACATTTTTTCAACTTCACGGGACAGTTTTACAATTCCTTCTTCGTCTACGAATTTAGCGTGTTTAAATTCTTCTCTCCAATTTCTAAATTTAACTATGTTAAGTTCATCAGAGGAATTGGCCATACTCACATCTACATGTATTTTGTCAAAGGAAAGGTTTCCTTCAGGTACGCCAGTCAATTCTCTAATTCTTATAAATGCATTTTGACTTGTCTCCGAATTAAAATATTCATCCACAATACCTTTGGAAACAAAAACATCATTTCTTTGGGAAATCCTGTAAACAAAAGCACTCATCCCTAGAATCATTCCCTGATTGATCAACTTTTTTGCATATTCATCAACAGGTACTAATCCTTTGTCAAACAGGAACTTTTGCCAAAAACGGGAATACAACAAATGTCCCGTAGCGTGCTCGCTACCACCAATATACAGATCAACATCCCGCCAATAATTCAAAGCCTTTTTACCCGCAAATTCTTCATTGTTTTTTGCATCCATATAACGATTAAAATACCAGGAACTCCCTGCCCATCCGGGCATTGTATTCAATTCAAGGGGGAAGATATCTATATTATCGATCAACTCATTATTAACTATCTCTTTTTTATGGCAGTCCCATGCCCATATTTCGGCATTTCCCAAAGGAGGTTTCCCGTCCTCTGTTGGTAAGTACTTTTCAACTTCCGGTAATTTTATAGGCAGGTGTTCCACTTCAATCATTTGTGGCATTCCGTCCTTATAGTACACGGGGAAAGGTTCTCCCCAATAACGTTGGCGTGAAAAAACTGCATCACGCAATCGATAATTGACCCTGCCTGTACCAATTCCTCTTTCTTCCAATTCATAAATAACACGTTTGATGGCTTTTTTTGATGGCATTCCCGAAATAAAATCAGAATTCGCAATTATCGCACTTTTATCTTCACATGCCTCCTCAGTTATATCTATATCCTGAAAAATATTCGGTATTTCAATATCAAAATGTTTGGCAAAATCAAAATCTCTCTGATCACCACAAGGCACAGCCATTACAGCTCCTGTACCGTAACTTGCTAAGACATAGTCGCCAATCCAGATTGGAATTTTTTCATTTGTAAATGGATGTATGGCATAAGCTCCTGTAAAGACTCCTGAAATAGTTTTAACATCGGACATTCTATCGCGCTCACTCCGTTTTGATGTGGCATCAATATATTCATCTACCTCAGATTTTTTCTCCTCTGTCACAATTTGTGAGACCAATTCATGTTCCGGTGCCAGAGTCATAAAGCTCACGCCAAAAATCGTATCGGGACGTGTTGTAAAGACGTCAATCTGGAATTTAGAATTTAATATTTGGAATTTGACCGATGCCCCTTCGGATCTTCCTATCCAGTTAATTTGTGAATCTTTCAAAGGTTGCGGCCAATCTATTGTATTCAAACCGTCCAATAAACGTTGTGCATAAGCAGTAATTCGCATGGACCATTGCTTCATCTTTTTACGAACTATGGGATGACCACCACGTTCAGATAGTCCATTTACAATTTCATCATTTGCCAAAACTGTTCCCAGGGCCGGGCACCAGTTTACTTCTGTTTCTGATAAGAAGGTTAACCGGTACTTGGCCAATATTTGTTGTTGCTGTTGTTTGGAATATGAGTTCCATTTTTGAGCTGTAAAAAATTCAATATCATCATCACATGCGGCATTTATTCTTTTATTACCTTCCTCTTCAAAAACTTCAATTAGTTCTGAAATTGATCTTGCCTGATTCGAATCATTACAATAATAGGAATCAAAAAGCTGGATAAAAATCCATTGTGTCCATTTATAATAATCCGGATCAGAGGTTCTTATTTCTCTACTCCAATCAAATGAGAAACCTATTTGATCCAACTGACGACGATATGTTCTTATATTTTCTTCTGTAGTTTTCGCAGGACGTTGACCTGTCTGAATTGCATATTGCTCGGCAGGCAATCCAAAAGAATCATAACCCATTGGGTGTAAGACATTAAATCCCTTGTGTCGCTTATATCTTGCGTAAATATCCGATGCAATATAACCCAAAGGGTGTCCCACGTGCAAGCCCGCACCACTAGGATATGGGAACATATCCAACACATAATACTTTGGTTTTACTGAATTATTATCAGCTAAAAAGGTTTTGTTATTCGCCCAATATTTTTGCCAAACCTCTTCTATTTCCCTATGATCATATTTCATTATTTGCATATCCTTTAAAGTCGGCAAAGTTACATTTAAAGTAGGAAAGGACAAAGGAGAAAACTTATCAAAATAATTCCTATCTTTGACTTGCTAAAAAGTATTAATCATGAAATTCCCACTCCTTAGCTCGGCTATGTTTATAGTTGTGCTATCTACTTCTTGCATACAAAAACAACAAGTTGATTTAATTATAACCAACGGGAATATCTATACTGTAAATGATAGTTTTCAAAAAGCTGAAGCTGTTGCAATTAATAATGGAAAATTTGTTGCAGTAGGAACGACTAAGAATATTAATAAAAACTACAAGTCCTCTACGAAAATTAACATCAATGGAAAAACCATAATTCCCGGCTTGATCAATTCATATTGTAATTTTTACACATTAGGTTTGTCTATGCAAAAAATAGACCTCACAGGTACTAAAAGTATTGACGAAGTAATTCAACGAATAAATGACTTTAATAAAGAAAAGAATAGTGATTTTATACTTGGCTATGGTTGGAATCACAAGGATTGGAATAAAAAAGAATTGCCAACAAAGAAGGAATTGGACAAAATATTTCCCAACACTCCTCTTGTTTTACAAAATCAAGACACAGATATCATCCTAGTTAATCAGGCCACACTGAATCTAGCGAAAATTGATAAAAATACTAAGGTAGATGGTGGAAAAATTCTTAAAAAACAAGGCAAATTAACAGGTATAGTAATTGGAGATGCTAAAAGGTTGGTACAAAATATAATTCCATCGGTAGATTTAAAAAAATCTACTGAAGCATTAAAAGATGCGGAAAAATATTGCTTATCAGTAGGGTATACTACTATTGATGAAGCTGGAGTGGACCAAGAGATCATTAACCTCTTTGACAGTCTACAAATAAAAGATGAATTGAAGATCAGAGTCTATGCCATGGTTAACGCAAATGAAAAAAATCTGAACTATTATTTGAAACATGGGACATTCAAATCAGAAAGGTTAAATGTACGTTCTTTCAAAGTATTCGCGGATGGAGCTTTAGGAGCAAGGCGTGCTCTTTTGAAAGAATCATATAGTGATAAAGAGAATTATATAGGTGGTCTGATTACGGATCCTGATATTATAATTTCAACAGCACACCGAATTATCAATTCAGATTTTCAAATGAATACTTATGCCATTGGCGATTCTGCTAATGCGTTTATATTAAAAACATATGCAAACGCTATAAAAAGTCAAACAAATAGGCGATGGAGAATAGAACATGCTCAAGTCATTTCAAACGAAGATCTGGATTATTTCACAGAGATCATACCTTCAATTCAACCAATACATGCTCTAACCAATATATATTCACCGAAAGATCGATTAGGAAGTGAACGAATTAAAGGTGCCTTTGCTTATAAAAAACTATTGGAAGTAAACGGAAGAATTGCCTTGGGCACAGATTTTAACGATGCTGATTTAGATCCAATGTATACCTTTTATGCCGCGGTGGCCAGAAAAGATCGAAGTGGTAACCCGAAGGGTGGGTTTGAAATTGAAAATGGACTATCGAGAGAAGAAACATTAAAAGGAATGACTATTTGGGCAGCCTATGCTAATTTTGAAGAAGATGAGAAAGGTAGTATCGAAGTAGGTAAATTTGCGGATTTCATTATCTTGAATCAGAATATTATGGAAATTGAAATTGAAGAAGTGCCAAATATAAAAGTGTTAAATTCTTTTATAAATGGAGAATTGGTTAGTAAATTAAATTAGCTATTATATCTTTATTTTTCGAATTTTATTGGAGCAGTAATTCTTGTTGTATCCCATGCCAAAACCATATTCACATGCTTACCTTTATTTTTAAAACCTATTGAAAAAGCTTCTAAAAATTCTGCTTTGCTCACTTTCGCCTTAGCACGTGCAACATTAAAATTTTCCTCATAGTCTTTAGCGCCCCATGAATCAATATTGGAGTTCAAAATTAGCGTCCATTCCGTTTCCCCCGGAATCGCATAAAGTACATAGGTTCCTGCCTTTACTTTTTCTTTACCAAAAATTATATCTTGATAGAACCTTATTTCCGTTGCCTCATTTGCACCTACTCTCCACACCTCACCATAAGGTATTAACGACCCAAATATTTCTCTTCCGTTCTTCTGAGGTCTACCATATAGAACTTTAATTACTGGTGGTGTAATTTTGTTTACCCTGTAATAGGCTATATCATGCGGACTTTTATCTAAATCGTTAAATTCCTGAGCTTTGCTGGACTGACTCATAAATAATGAGATAGATAAAAGAAGAACAATTTGTAAGTAAATATTTTTCATGACTGAATTTTTTATTATTAAAGAATAGATTAAATTTTTGTTGAGAATTCATCTTTAACCTTTAATGGTATATCAACCCGGGTTGTGTCCCAGGCTAAAACCATATAGGTGTTTTTCAAGCGTTGTTCAAATTCTATTGAAAACACATCCAGTTGATTAACATTCTTTGGAGAAACTTTAATTCTAATCACATCTTTTGTTTCATCATAAAAACAGGCGCCCCAGGTGTCAATATTTTTGTTGAGAATGATTGTCCACTCATTTTCGCCAGGAATAGTATGTAAAATGTAGGTACCCGCTTTAACAATCTCGTTTCCGAATTTAATATCACAGTAAAATTTTACCTCGGTTGCTTCATTAGCGCCGGTCCTCCATAATTTGCCATAGGGTATTTGATCTCCAAATACCTTATTTGAATCTCTGTAAGGTCTACCATACACCACCTTAATGAGGGGTCTATCAACCTTATTTTGAAGTAAATAGGAAATATCAGTTGGATATTTATCTAGAATTTTGAATTTTTGAGCAAACGTATGATTTTGAAATAACAGAACGCACAAAAAAACAGCAATAAAACAAACTTTTTTCATAGCAATTGATTTCGTTGTTTAAACTGAAACTTTATAACGCTAATTTCTCAAATATATTTTAGAGCTTTGTTTTATAGGCTATGTTTGCCAAAATGATGATGGTTACAAAGAATCTACATTTCGAATTTCATTATTCAGTTTATTTATTTTTGACAACTCCACTCTGACAATTTATATTCATTGAAATTGACTCTAAATATCAATACATTCAACAGGATATCATATTTTATAACCGAAGTCATAATTCTTTTTTAAAGTATCGTTCAATAACAAGTATATTTATTATAAATAATTGATCAACTTTTTAAATTATACGTAATATTTTATATTATATTTTATTTCTTCATTAATACTTCTTACATTTATCAACGATTATTACATTTAAAATGTTAAAATTATTATAAATTATATCCATTTTAAGTATATTAGTTAATATTTTCAACATATTTTGCAAAATAGTTTATAATTTGAAATATTAAGTGGTTATTTACAATATAAATAGTAAGTTATATTTTATCTTCTTAAAAATCAGAGATCACTATTTGAGTGTTATTAAAATGGCAATTAAGCTAACATGGTATTGAGGATAAGAAAAATAACATAAAATATATTATTTTTATTTGAGTTGGTAAAAAGCTCTTCTTAATCAGCTAAGAAGGGCTTTTTCATTTTTAATTTTATCTATTATCAATATTTTGTATCTTCACTAAAATCTAAAAAAAGAGAAATGAAAATATTAATTGTTGAAGATGAGATAGATATACTAAACTCCATATACAGTTTTTTACAAAAAGGAGATTTTGTGTGTGAGAAAACAATGACCTTATTTGAAGCTGAAGATAAATTTATAACCCACACTTACGATATAGTAATATTAGACATTAATTTACCGGACGGTAACGGATTTGACTTTTTGAAACAGATTAAAAAAATGAGGCCTGAAACTGGTGTTCTTATAGTTTCAGCCAAAGACTCTTTAGACGATAAATTGACAGGATTGGATCTGGGAGCTGATGATTATATCACAAAACCATTTCATTTGGCGGAACTTAATTCCAGAGTCAACTCTATCATACGTAGAAGAAAATTTGAGGGCAATGAAATAATTGAATTCAACGAAATAAAAATAGACCCAAACGCAAAATCTGTTATTGCAAATGATATTCCTATTGAATTGACTAAAAAGGAGTACCATCTTTTGCTTTATTTTATAACTAATAAGAACCGGGTCTTAACAAAAGAGGCAATTGCAGAGCACTTGTGGGGAGACAGTATTAACTTAGTTGATAATTTCGATTTTATCTATACCCATATGAGAAATTTAAGAAATAAGATAAAGAAAACTGGCGCTAAGGATTATTTAAAAACTATTTATGGTCTTGGTTATAAATTCAGTGATCAATGAAATTAATTGAAAATGCCAAACGTACTTATATCATATATTCAATAATTATTTTCATTGTATCAAGTGTCATAATTTACTTCACTCTAAAAAATATCATAACCGAAAGACAAGATGAAAAATTACTATGGGACAAGGAAATCATAGCAAAAAAAATAAAATACGACAACCCCCTTCCAATTTTTGAGGTTGACGATTATGTGTTTAAAGTACCTCCAAAGGATACATTATATTTTAAAGACACCTTAATTCACCAAATAGTAAATGAGGTTGACAAATTCGAGTTATACAGGCAACTTACTTCCATTGAAACCTTACATGGCAAAACATATAAGATTATTACCAGGAGCTCTAATGTAAGAAATGACGACTTTTTTATTGGCATTGCATTAACTATAGGAATTGTCGTCTTTTTATTAATGGTAACCGTTTTTTTTGTAAACACAACAATATTAGGAAATGTATGGCGACCATTTTATGAAAATTTAGAAATATTAAAAAACTTTTCTGTCGAGGATGAAAGAGCTATTGCTTTACTGGATACAGATGTTGACGAATTCAAAGAATTAAACTCATCCTTAGTCAAGCTTACCAATAAAATTAAATCTGACTTTACCAATTTAAAAGAATTTACAGAGAATGCATCGCATGAAATGCAGACTCCATTGGCAATCATGCAATCAAAATCAGAAATTCTTATGCAGTCCACAAATCTTGACAGAGATCAAAAGCGGCAAATAAAATCAATCTATTCGGCAACACAAAGATTGTCAAAGCTAAATAAAACCTTATTGCTTCTGTCTAAAATTGAAAATCAGCAATTCGGTGGTAAAGAAGAGATTCTTATTAATGACAACATTGATAAGCATCTTGAAATTTTTGAAGATTTCATCGATAATAAAAACATAAAAATTTCTAAAAACTACACTTCAAATGTAAAACTATCAGCCAATCCAATGCTTTTTGACATGGTAATCTCTAATTTAATTAGCAATTCAATAAAGCACAATATTAAGAATGGCAACATTGACATAATTACAACCGATTTCTTTTTTAGTTTTTCTAATTCTGGAGAACCAATAAGTATTGCTTCAAAATCTATTTTTGAAAGATTTAAAAAAGACAGTAAATCTTCAGACTCTTTTGGCTTAGGTCTGGCAATTGTTAAAAAAGTTTGCGACACGAATAACTGGCAAATTAATCATTCATTCGTTGAAAATCAGCATGTAATATCGATCTACTTTTAGTTTCAAGAATCGACGCAATTATTTTAGTATAATTTTAACATAATTGATCATATAACTTCAGTATTACTTCAGAAACCACATGTATATTTGTCCCGTTATTAAGTTTAGATAGTAATTATTTCAGGTCGTTTACAGATTATGATAAATGTAACTGAAATACTTAGATAAATTAAAAACAATTATTCTAAATTTTATCTTGATTAATAATTGTCTGAGGGGAATAACTATTGAAAAAGGTAAAAAGAAGTAAATGTATTGAAATATTAAGCTGATTACATTTGCGACGAAACCCTTGCTCCATGAGTAAGGGTTTTTTAGAATATAAAGAAGAGTATCAATTGTTTAGATCTAAATTTATCTTAGATGATTTTAGTTTCAAAATTTTAATATCTATATTTTTACAATTCTTGACAAAACTTCAGATTTTCTTCAGATTTAAAAAATATATTTGTAGAAATTATTAATTATACTAATAATTTTATTTTAGTTTTTTTTATAAATTCTAAAATTTCTAACACTTTTTAGCAAAAGGAAGGTTAATTTTAATAAATATTAAACTGAGGGGAATAATATTTATAATTTTGAAATTAGCACCATGCAATTTAAAATGAAATATTTTGAATTGCACTGAATAAAAAAAAGCCCATTTATCTACATAGAAATGGGCTTTTTTTATTGCGTTAATTAGAAAAAATCAAATCCTAATTCACCACTTTAATTCTCTTATTTTCTTTCACTATATGTTGATAACTTAACACTTTTAAATAGTCAAAAAACACGCATAAACCTGCCTGTTTTACTATATTTGTACGTTTAAAAATCTTAGCAGAAAAACAGACTTAATTTATGAGTGAAGAAACTAAAAAAGGCAACTATTCAGCGGATAGTATTCAGGCATTAGAAGGAATGGAGCATGTGCGTATGCGGCCATCAATGTATATTGGAGATGTTAGTACCAGAGGATTGCATCATTTGGTGTATGAGGTAATCGACAACTCTATTGATGAGGCTATGGGAGGCTTTTGTGATAGAATTGATGTAACGATTAATGAAAATAACTCTGTAACTGTATTAGATAACGGAAGAGGAATACCAGTAGGGATTCACAAGAAAGAGGGAGTTTCTGCTCTCGAAGTGGTAATGACAAAAATTGGTGCAGGTGGTAAATTTGATAAAGACTCTTATAAAGTTTCAGGTGGACTACACGGGGTAGGTGTATCCGTGGTTAATGCCCTGTCTAATCATTTGACTGCAACTGTTTATACAGAGGGGAAAATTTGGCAGCAGGAATATAAAAAAGGTAAGACTCAGTACCCGGTAAAAGTTGTTGGAGAATCTGATAAAAATGGAACTGAAATAACTTTTTTGGCAGATGATACCATTTTTCAAACAGAGATTGTTTACAGTTATGAAACACTATCAGCTCGATTAAGAGAATTGGCCTACTTGAATCAAAGAGTTACAATTTCTATTACAGATAAAAGACAAGTTGATGAGGAAGGAAATTTTACTCATGAGGAATTTTACAGCGAAGACGGATTGAAGGAGTTTGTGAGATATCTCGATGCAACCAGAGAATGTCTTATTTCAAAGGTAATTAGTATGGAAGGAGAAAAAAATAGCATCCCGGTGGAAGTAGCCATGGTCTATAACACTTCTTATACTGAAAACTTACACTCATATGTAAATAATATAAATACACACGAAGGCGGCACACATCTTTCTGGTTTTAGAAGAGGGTTAACACATACGCTGAAGAAATATGCTGAAAATTCAGGTTTGTTAAGTAAACTTAAATTTGAAATTTCGGGTGATGATTTCCGGGAAGGATTAACTGCAATTATTTCTGTAAAAGTTGCTGAACCACAATTTGAAGGTCAAACAAAAACCAAGTTAGGTAATCGTGACGTTTCTCCAGCAGTTAGCCAGGCTGTGTCTGAAATGCTTACCAATTACCTTGAAGAAAACCCGGATGACGCAAAAATTATTGTACAGAAGGTAATCCTAGCTGCACAAGCCAGACATGCGGCCACAAAAGCTCGTGAAATGGTACAACGCAAAACAGTAATGTCCGGTGGTGGTTTACCTGGAAAATTATCCGATTGCGCTTGGAGTGATCCGGATAAATGTGAACTATTCCTGGTGGAAGGAGATTCTGCAGGGGGTACTGCAAAACAAGGAAGAGACAGGAACTTTCAGGCAATCTTACCATTAAGAGGAAAAATATTGAACGTTGAAAAAGCAATGCAACACAAAGTTTTTGAAAATGAAGAAATCAAAAGCATGTACACTGCTTTGGGCGTGACCATAGGTACAGAGGACGACCCAAGAGCCTTAAATTTAAGCAAACTCCGCTATAAAAAAATTGTGATCATGTGTGATGCGGATGTAGACGGTAGTCATATTGCAACATTAATATTGACCTTCTTTTTTCGATACATGCGTGAATTAGTTGAAAATGGAAATATTTATGTTGCAGCACCACCACTATACCTGATTAAAAAAGGTGCTAAAAAAGAATATGCATGGTCCGATTCGGATCGAGATGGTATTATAGAAAAATTTGGAGGAGGAAGCATCCAGAGATATAAAGGTTTGGGAGAAATGAATGCGGAACAACTTTGGGATACTACTATGAATCCAGAGTTTAGAACCATGCGTCAAGTAGCTATTGAGAATGGAACTGAAGCCGATCGCGTTTTTTCAATGCTAATGGGAGATGAGGTTCCACCTAGAAGAGAGTTTATTGAAAAACACGCTGTATACGCAAATATTGATATATAAATTTAAATAAAAATAATAATGAAAGTAACCATAGTAGGAGCAGGTGCTGTTGGCGCTAGTTGTGCTGATTACATAGCCATCAAAAATTTTGCATCTGAAGTAGTAATTATAGACATCAAAGATAATTATGCCGAAGGAAAGGCAATGGATTTGATGCAAACAGCCTCACTAAATGGGTTTGACACAAAAATTACCGGTAGCACGAATGATTATTCAAAAACAGCAAATTCTAATATCGCAGTAATAACAAGTGGAATTCCAAGAAAACCCGGAATGACCAGAGAAGAGCTGATTGGTATTAATGCCGGAATTGTAAAATCGGTAACTCAAAGTTTGATTGAACATTCTCCGAATGTAATTATCATTGTTGTGAGTAACCCAATGGACACAATGACTTATTTAGTACATAAATCCACTAATTTGCCTAAAAATAGAATTATTGGAATGGGAGGTGCATTGGATAGTGCCAGATTTAAATATCGTTTAGCAGAAGCCTTGGAATGCCCATCTTCAGACGTTAGCGGAATTGTAATTGGCGGTCATAGTGATACCGGTATGATTCCTTTATCCAGATTAGCGTCTAGAAACAGTATTCCTGTAAGCAAATTTTTGTCGGATAAAAAACTAAGTGAAGTTGTTGAGGCTACCAAAGTTGGTGGTGCAACACTAACAAAAATGTTAGGAACGAGTGCATGGTATGCACCGGGTGCGGCGGTTTCATCAATGGTCCAGGCAATTGCATGTGATCAGAAAAAAATGTTCCCGTGTTCTACATTACTTGATGGAGAATATGGTCTGGATGATATTGCTATTGGAGTACCTTGCATCATCGGCAAAAACGGTATCGAGAAAGTTGTAGAACTGGAACTGAATGAAGCTGAGAAAGCTAAAATTCAAGAGAGCGCAGCGGCCGTAAGAAAAACTAACGGTTTGTTAGACGTTTAAAATAAGTTGGTATATTCTGATTAAAAACCAGCAAATGGCTGGTTTTTTTTTATTCTAATATTAAGATAATCCAGATATTTTACCATCCTTATCGATAGTCATTTTTGTTGAAGCAGGTACCGATGGTAGTCCGGGCATTCGCATCATTTTACCGAGAATTGGAATCACAAATCGTGCCCCGGAGGCAATAGCAATTTCGCGAACTGTGATCCTAAACCCAGTTGGACGACCAATCAATGAGGATATATCAGAAAACGATTTTTGAGTTTTTGCCATACAAACTGCAAAATCATTAAATCCTAATCTTTCTATTCTTTTTAAATTGAGTTTTGCCTTTTTGTCATAATCTACTCCGTCAGCACCATAGATCTCACGAGCAATTGTTTCAATTTTTTCACGCATTGGAGCTTTCCAATTATATAGTGGTTTGAATTGGGTTGCCTTATTCTCTACGATATCAACTACCGCTTTTGCCAAATCCATTGAGCCCTCTCCTCCTTTGGCCCAACCTTCTGAAAGAACCGCTTTTACACCTAATTCAGAACATTTATTAATTACTAAATCAACTTCTTCACTTGTGTCTGATAGAAAGGAATTGATTGCTACTACAGGTTCAATATTAAATTTTCGAATATTTTCAATATGCTTTTCAAGATTTACAAATCCTTTGGTAACGAAATCTAAATTAGGAGTATCATATTCCTCAGGCTTAGCACCACCATGATGACGTAATGCCCTGATTGTTGCAACCAATACAACAGCTTTCGGATTTAATTCAGCAGCCACACATTTAATATTTAAGAACTTTTCTGCACCCAAATCAGCTCCAAAACCAGCTTCTGTGACAACATAATTAGAGAGGGACAATCCCATTTTTGTAGCGATAATAGTATTTGTTCCCTGAGCAATATTGGCAAATGGC
>DAOUPU010000167.1 GCA_030625995.1 Flavobacteriaceae bacterium | reverse complement strand
ATCATCAGGTAATGATTTCTTTATTTTTTTTATAGAAGCCACGACTTTTTCATTGGATGTGGCAATATTCATTCTCATAAATAAGGCTCCTTCTCTTCCAAACCAATGTCCGGCATTAATTGCTATTCCCGAATGTTCTGTAATATGACGAAACATCTCTTTGGAGTCTTTGAATAAACTTCTAAAGTCCAGCCAAACTTGAAAAGTTGCTTCTGGTTTTATGAGATTTATTTTAGAGTCTATTAGTTCTTTTTCTATGCTGTTTACGTTGTTTTCTATTGTTCTTACCAGGTCTTTCAGCCATAAATCCCCTTTTTTATATGCAGTTTCTAAAGCAACTCTTGTAAGAGCATTTGTTCTGCCCAAAGCATACTTGTTAAAAGTGGGTTTGATCAAGTTTCGTAAATTTTCATCAGGAATGAACAGCATGGAATCAGATATACCACACAGATTAAAAGTTTTAGCCTCGGAAGTACAAATAATTATTTTTTCCCACTTATTAAAATATTGCAAACTTGAATTAAACTGATTTTCAAAGAGCATTATGTCCTTATGAATTTCATCTGAAATTAAGATCAAATTATTTTTTTTACAGATGCCAATGATTTTTTCTAATTCTTCTTCTTTCCAAGCCCGACCAACCGGATTATGTGGATTACAAAGGATAAGAATCTTATTGTTTTCTGATTTTGCATTTTCTTCTAAATTTTCAAAATCAATTTCATAATGCCCGTCAATTAATTTTAACGGATTTTTGATGATTTTCCTTTTTACTTTTCTTATTACATCCCTAAATTCCATAAAAACTGGTGGCTGTATAATTATTCCATCATTATCTGATGTCAAATTTTCGATAAGAATTGCAATGCTTGTTACAATACTCGGGCTATAGATAACATGCTTTCTATTTAGGTGAATTTGATATTTATTTTTGTACCATTCTTTTTGTGCTAAAAAAAATGATTCCGGTTTATATTCATAACCAAATCCTGAATTCGAAATTCTTTGTATTAGGGCATCCTGAATTGGTTTAGCAATTTCAAATTCCATATCTGCCACCCACATAGGTGTAATGTCACTAGTCCCAAACAAGGTCATAAGTGTACTTGGGTTGGATTTTGTTAACGGTAATACCTTTAGTTTTTTGTCAATTTCCATTTCTATATTTTCAATTATAATCCGAACCATTTTTACTATTCTCAACTGAACTCAACCATTTAAGTAATTCATTTTTCATTTTCGACGCAATTTCCGGCTCTTTCTGAATAATATTTTCCTTTTCGGAGCGATCATTAATTAAATTATAGAGTTCAAAGTTTTTACCATTATCAATACTAATAAGTTTATATTGATTATTGACCCAGGATATTTTTTGGTCAAAAATAAACCCAATTGCTTTCTCACGTATCTTAATTTCTCCTTGCAGTAATCCATAGAGACTTACCCCATCAACAGGCCTGCCGTCAGGATATTTAATGTTTAAGATATCAAGTATTGTGGGCAGATAGTCACTTGTAATTGATGGAAAATCTAACCTGACACCCTCTTTTATATGATCTTTCCAAATTACAAAAGCAGGGACTCTAACACCACCTTCATACAGACTTCTTTTTCGTTCTCGAAAAACATTTGCACTACCGGGAGTTCCATTTTCCGGGCCGTTATCACTACAAAACCATATAATTGTTTCCTTTTGAATATCCAATTCATCCAGTTTCGACCAGAGCCTTCCAATTTGCTCATCCATGGCAGTCAGAGTTCCGTAATAAAGCTGTTTCTGCAAATCTGAATTACTATAATAGCTACGATGAATGGTATCGCTGACTACCGGTAAATGAGGTGTATGAATCCAAATTGTTGTAAAAAAAGGCCGATTTCCCTTTACGGAGTTCTCAATAAAAGGAATGACCCGATCCATAATGATCTTTGAATTATCTCCCTTCATGTTGTTAGTGGATTTTTGTTCTATTCCTTTCCAATAAGAGGTTCCATATATTTTTTTTGAATCATGATCTTCGATAGCTCTCCAACCATAACGCATACCTTCTCCATTTTTAAAAGAAGTGGGGTAAACCATAGGGTCAAAGGTTGGTACCTTGGATTCCGTACAGAAATATTCATCATAACCATGCATCGTAGGAATGCTGTAGTCTTCTTGAAATTTTTCTCTTCCTCCTCTGTTTGCATCAAAAGTTAACTGAGTTAGTGTGCCTAAATGCCACTTCCCAAAATGGGCCGTGGCATAACCTCGTTCCTTAAGTATTTCAGGAAGTGTTATTTCTTCTTCTTTCATATGCCCGCTGTTCGCAGTAGGAATATTCATTCTTAAGGGATTTCTTCCTGTGATGACACTTGCCCTTGTTGGAGAACACACTGCAGATGCAGAATAGAATCTGTCGAAAATAATTCCGTTAGCTGCCAATTTATCCAGATTTGGTGTTTTTATTTCGTTATTTCCATTAAATCCTACATCGAACCATCCCTGGTCATCAGTCATGATTAAAATAATATTCGGATTTTGAGCATATGCTTTATAACAGGAAATCCCAATAAATAACAATAATATTTTTTTTAAACAATTCATCATTTTTATTATATATATTTTATTGACACTTGGATGTCAAGTTATTAAAGTCATTCATTTTCTATAAAAGACAATAATACGCCTAAGCTTTCCTCCGGGCTTTCCTCCATTGGCACGTGACCCATATTATCTAAAATCACCAAGGTGTCATGCGGTAAATCTGAGTGAAAACGATAAGCACTTTTGGTTGGAATTAACAAATCTTGCTCGCCCCACATAACAAGTGTGGGTTGTTGAATGGTTTTAATAAGATGATTTGAACTCATATCCATACCCATTGTCATTCTATCTGCCAAAGCTTGACGATTACCTTCTCTAAGGGTCAGTTCAAAGTATCTATCTACAAGAGGATCAGTAACTTTCATTTTATCGGCATAAACATTTTCAACACTGGCTTTTACCATAAAACGAGGTGTTATAAAAGTCATAAGTTTGTTCAAAACAGGGGTGCGAGCCATTTTAAAAGCAATAGGAACGCTTTTGGATTCCAAGGGATAACCTGCAGCATCTATCAATATGAGTTTGTCAACAAGATCTGGATTTTTGACAGTAAATTGCCATGCAATCTGGCCACCTAAGGAATTTCCTCCCAAAATGCATTTATTAATCCCTTTTGATGATAAGAAATGTTCTATAAAAATGACATAATTATCGATCGAATAATTTCGATCAGGAAATGGACCTGTCAGGCCAAATCCGGGTAAATCCATTCTTACAACCCGTTTTTCGCCTTTCAATGCAGCTACCCATGCGTCAAAAGTGTGTAAACTGGAACTTGTGCCATGAATTAACACGAGAGGCAAAGTATCCATCTTAAACCCTTCATCCCTATAATGAACATCCATATCGTCAATTGTAATGAAAGCGGATGGTTCAGGTGCATATTTTGCTTTCAATTCATCTACAGGGATATCGCTGTATCCGAAAAAAATAAAAACAATAAGGACCAAGGTCAGACCGACATAGAAGATAATTTTAAAAAGCTTAACCATAAATTTCAAAGTTATTATTTAGAGGCTAATTATAAACCCGTCAGAATTTCATAAACTAAACCAAGTGATATTTTTAAATGTTACAAGCAATGCATTTATTCGGACATTGTTCCTTCACTAAACAAATATTCAACAATTACATCTGCCGCAACCTGACTTCCTTTTGGAGTAGGGTGAAAGCCATCTGAGCCGTAATAATCAAAATTATTTGTTCTTTCGAAATAATCTTTCCATACTTCTCCTACCGGACACAAAATGGCATCGTTGATCTTCGCTGCTTCTCGATAATTATTTATTACTCCTTTAAATGTATTAAAATAAGCTTTGGAAGGCCATACCATAAAATAACTAAGTTTAGCATTATTATTTCTACATAAAGCACTATATTTTTCACCATATTCGATGAGCATTTTCTTTCCATCTGGTTGAGATGAAGGCCCTTGTTGAATAATAACAAAGTCATACTTCTTACTGGCTATTTGTTTTTGCGCTTTACCATCGTTCCAGTGATCCTCAATCGCATAATTCGGAAAAGCTATCATTTTTGTTCTAATGATTATTCCTCTCAGTTTAGCCTTATGCCTTACCAGCTCTGGTAGATTGTTGGTATAAGTAAGGCTGTTCCCAATAAATAAAATTTTAAAATCTGTATTTGAAATTCTCTCATTGAAATCGGATGGACGTTCTGAATAAGCAGATATGGATAAATATGTAAATATTATTAATACAAATTTGAACTTATTCATGTTTTTAGAATTTGTAAATTTTTTTCAATATTTCCGTCAGTGATTCTGATTTATTTAATGTCATCAGATGATGGTATTAATATAGCTTTGAGATCTGGATCCTTCATGTTCTTGTCCAAAGGAAACATAGGTCTGTTTATTCTCTTATAATTGAGACGTTCCAGATCTTGATCTACACCACCAGGGGTTAGAGCCATTATCCAGTCAGCCCTCATATTGTATAGTTCCGGCACTAAATATCCAATTTTTACAACAATAATATCAGTATCTCTGGGATTCAGACCCAATCTGGTAAAATCAATTTCTTTATGATAGGGTTTACGTTTTTTAGTGACAATAATATTAACGCTCCCAACCTTTACAACCACTTCAGTTTCTGCATGTTTATCTCCATACTCTATAGCTTCAATCGTACCTGATAACTTTATGGGAGGCGCAAACCGATCATCAATGGCAGCGCCGGCATATGCTTCAATTTTTCCACCAAGACCTACTTCAATTGCTTTATCAACAAACTCCGGTCCCGGGATAGAGGCGTATATAAGTGAAGGTCCGCTTTCTGATCTAAATTCATGACGGGCCAGTATTTCTGTTAACGTCCAGGTAACATCACCTGCTCCACCTGCTGTAGGGTTATCACCCATATCACTTATAATAAAGGGTTGTTTTTCACTGGCTAGTGCCAAATCAAGACTTTCATCAAGAGAAGCCGTAGGAGCTACAAATACAAAGTCTTCCCTGGCTTCCCAAAAGCTATTCGCAAGGTTCTCCGATGTATTTATAACTTTTTCTTTGTCATCACCGGTAACCATTACGACAGCATGATTGCGTGGTTCATCGGCCCAGGCATATCCAATCCAAATTGCGGCATCAACAATGTCTTCTTGCATAGAAGCTGGTTCTACTTTCGCATACAAACTCTTACCAGGTTCTATTCTTGTACTTGTCTTTTCTCCGGGTAATAATATAGGTATGGGTATCCATGCTTTATATCTGGGTTTTCCTTTTCCACTTTCAATTCTGTCCAAAAGATTATCTACTGCTCTTTTTTTTGATTCCAGTGCATCCTCATGAGGAGCCATGCGATAACATGTGATTAGATCCGTATTTTCTGCTAATCGTCTTGAAACATTGCCATGCAGATCCATCGAGGTGGAAATAATAGTGTTCTTACCAATCACTTCCCTAACCCTAATAATAAAATCACCTTCCGGATCGTCCAGACCCACAACACTCATTGCACCATGTATATCAAAGAAGAGACCGTCGTATGGACCATTTTTTTC
>DAOUPU010000058.1 GCA_030625995.1 Flavobacteriaceae bacterium | reverse complement strand
ATACAGGTTTGGGAGAATTATTCGTAGTACGAGTTGCAGGGAACATTGCAAATACTTCATCTATAGCGAGTATAGAGTACGCTGTAGCTAATATTGGCAGTCCGGTTATCGTTGTAATGGGACATGAGAGTTGCGGGGCTGTATCCGCCGCTGTTCAGGGAGGAGATAATGGATATAATTTAAATCATTTACTCGGCCAAATTTATCCGGCGGTTATTGCCAGTAAAAAGAATGCATATATTTCAGATATTGTAAAGAAAAATGCAAAACTAACAGTTATAGAATTAAAGAACCGATCGACTATCATTAGTGATGCCGTAGAAAATGGCAAACTAACAATTGTTTCGGCTTACTATCATTTAGATACAGGTACGGTAGATTTTTTAAATTAGTTTATTCTTCTTTTTGGGCAAAATTATTGAGCTTTTTCTTATCTTAGTATATGATACAGCAGGTATATATATTATCGGATGGAACCGGCAGGACAGCAACGCAATTATTAGATGCAGCCCTGGTTCAATTTACGTCTGTTGATGTTGTAAAACACGTACGACCTAAAGTTAGACGTGAGGACCAAATTCGAGACATAATCATTGAGGCCTATAATATCAAAGGCATTGTAATCCATACTTTGGTAAGTAAAGAATTACGTCATTTCATACTTGATATGGGAAGGCTTTACGATCTGGTAACCATAGATTTAATGGGCCCAATGTTATCTCAGCTAGCCTTGCAATTCGAGTACCTGCCAGAAGAGAATCCTGGCATTTTCAGCAAGCTCAATAAGGCTTATTTTCAACGTATTGAAGCTGTAGAATATACGCTAAGGCATGATGATGGCCAGCGTGTTGAAGAATTAGATAAGGCAGATCTTGTTCTGTTGGGTGTGTCAAGAACTTTTAAAACACCTTTGAGTGTTTATATGGCACATAAGGGGTGGTTCGTTGCTAATATTCCGATCATTTTAGGAATTCCATTACCTAACATTGTTTATAGTTTGCCCCCCGAACGAATTTTTTGTTTGACAACCTATTCTAAGCGATTGGCCACACTTAGAGAAAGCAGGGACAAACATTTGGGGGGATTTACAGGCAATTACGCCAGTCAATCCTATGTTCACAAAGAATTGGATTATGCCCGAAAGATATTTAGAATGCACCCTAAATGGAAGGTTATAAATGTAGCTCATAAACCCATTGAAGAGATCTCTTCGGAAATCTTAAGTATACTTAGAAAAATCAAAGATTGAAATTTATTAATAGGTGTTTACATAAATTAATGGTTTGAATTAATCCTTCTTAGTTGATTTTAATGGCGTATTGATCCAATAATGGGATTGTCTTTTGACAGAATTAGTTTTTGAGTGGGATAAAGGTACATTCTTCCGTACAAAAATCAGATCTTCACCAAGTTCATTTTTTGGAAAAACCTCTTGCACAAATATTTCTCTAAACTGATTTACTTTAAGCAGAGGTATCTCATTTACTATCTCCCCATTGATATCTCGAATATTTTTTAGTTTTATTCTAATATTTTTACCAAAAGTATCCTGGTCCTCAATATACATATTGGGGACCGTAATTTTTAGTTCTTTATTATTTTCCCTTTGTACATCAATAATTTTCAATCTTTGATTTTTATAATCTATTTTAAAATTTTTATCCCAAGGTTCTAGCGTATTCTCATCAATAGTATGGTTGAAACTTAACCTAAAGTAGGAATTTGAAAAATTATAGGAAATATCGATAATTTTGAAATAATCTTCTAGTTTAAGTTTGAATGAATTATTAAACGTTATATAATTTAAATAGTACTGTTCTCCATATGGGATATATTCCATACTGACTCCATATAAATGATTGCTCATCTCTTTTTCGTATAAATTATAAGTGAGTTTGTGTATGGCAAAAGAATTTTTTGCTATAAAAATTGTTCCCTCTGCCATATAAGTACCGGATTTATGAGCACTCAACCTGAAATTTATTTCATAAATTGAGATATCATCCAAATAAGTGACTTGCACTAAGTTAAAGGTATGGTTAGTTAAAAAATCTTTGTTTAAAACGTGGACAAATGAAAAAGACATCCTGTCAAAATTTCTGATCGCATTGGTTAAGTTTAAAATATTTAACTCATTCCCCCCCAGTGGAGAAATAATAACTCCTTCCAGATACTTTTTGTCTCGATTGTCGTAAGGTACTGCTAGAGATGAATCAATTGCAAAATTTTGATTGATCTTAAAATCGTAAAGTGCTGTTTGATTTGATGTGTCCATCAGTTTATTAGTGCCAAAACCCGCATCAAATACCTCAATAATTCCTTCATTCAGATTGATATACTTATGATCGAATCCATTTTTTTTTGATCTGTAATGGGCGCTATCGAGTAACTGCTGATAATCTCTATAGTAAGCGATATAGGAAAAAGGTTCTTGTGGATAATTTAATGGCATCTTTTGAAGGGCACTTTTCACAATTTTTCTCGCAGATAATTTGAGTGTTTTTCTTTTATCTGAAACCAAGGTAACTTCTTGAAGTGATTCTATTTTGGGTGCAACCATCAGAACATTCACCTTTGCTTCACTCATTCTTATCAATGCAAATTCGGTTGTTTTATATCCAATCGATGAAATACGAAGGGTATCGGATTGCTCTTTAAAACGAATTGGGATTCTAAAATTTCCATCCTCATCGGAAATAACACCAAGTTTATTCTTTTTTAATAATATAGTGGCATATATGATCGGTTCATTGGAGGTTTTGTCAATAACTTGGCATAGTACTTCTATTTGCTCCTGAGCTTCTAAATTTTGATGAGGCAAAAGAAATAATATGAATGAGCAGATATATAAAAATAGATTTTCCACTATTTCTATAGACTTGAAAAACATAAAATAATTACAAAGATTGCATATGAAGGTAATCCCAAAATAGAGTATTAATTTATATCTAACCTGATTTTGAAGTGTTTAGTTAGATCAAGTAGCATAAAAGGACCATTATTCTCTTCTTTCCTGGAATATGTACAGTTATGGTCTAATGCCATAATATCATCCTAAAACTATAAGAAGTGTTTCCGTATGAAAATTGATTACGTAAAATTTATTTAAGGGAATGCCTGGTTTACCAAAATTAGACAGGAAATCAAATTTCGCATAAATGCTCAAACAAGATCGGTAAATTAATAATTCATTGGATGGTTATTAGAACAAAAATACTTCATAAAATCACCCTCATCATCTATCAAAGATTTTTGAAAATTCCATATTACCAATGAACTCTTTTCACCATTATATTCCTATTGATTAACCAGGCATGTAGTAGTTAAATAGTATTTCTCTCATTATAAGAATTGAGTTTAATCTTTTCTTCTTTGATACTAATAAATTAGTCAGAATATTTAAACAACAATTTTCATTTTCAGTCTCTTTTCTATTTTTTGCTTTATAACAGTGAGGCGTTTCATGACATCCATAAGGTTGGGATCCTTATTTTCCTTATAAATTTCATTTATACTCAGAATTAACTCCTTGGCTTGTCGCGATGCGATTATTTTTTCATTTCTAGATTTGAATGAACTTTTATTAGTTTCAAATTCTAATGCTCTGTCTAAAATTTTCATATTTATTATTGATTAAGGTTGGTATTACTTGGTTTTGGTCGTTAAATGTAAGAATTACTAACAAAACGTTTCTTATTCATCACAATAACGATAGTTTTTTAATTAGTTTTATTATTTATTCGAACATATAAATATTTTTATATAATCTTTTATGTTGTAAAGTTTAACATTTAAAATTAAACATGGTATAAATTTCAATTATATTTTTCTATAACGATATAGTTTTAGGTTATAGTTCTCTTATCACAAATATCCAAACCATTCATCAGACCTTGTTAATTTTAATTTACACATCTAATATAACAAATTTTGTCTTATTTAAAAAGAAGGTTGTCATTTATATTAGCGCATAAATTTATTGATTTTATTTTACTATTATAATAAGTATTAAAACATTAACATGCTATTAACAAGTTAATACAAGGAGCTTACATTGGGACACCCGGTTGATCTCTGTTCCTTACACGACAAATTAATACCAAGTGTAAATTGATTGAAACCACCTGAAGTAAAAGCAATTTCACCCAATTGGTAGGTATAGGTATAGGCAAACATAAAGCGTTTATAATTTATACCAATTATTGGGGTTATTTGTTTTAGGCTTTCAATAGCATTACCTTCAAAACTGTTCCGATAAGATAAAACAGCCCATAACTGGGCAATAGTTCCAATATTTTTATATATTTTAAAATTGAAATCCACGAATATTTCTCCGGTTCTTTCAATCAATTGACCCATTATAGAGGGTTCAAACTGTACACTATTATTCCTACCCATATAATAACCAAAGGTCAATAAATATCTTCTTAAATTCAATGATTGAAAATCTGTATTATCCACATTTTTAATCTGCGTAAACATATTTTTAACTGTAAAATAGGAGAAGAAATCCAAAAAATGATAGGCCATACTGAAATCAGCATTATAGTAGCTCTCGGACTCAATAATTCTGGAAATGATAGGATCATCAATTGGAGAATTAAAATCTCTCTGATCGACAGTATTTTGGACGTACATGAGCGATAGAGCCAAAGACAATTGATTTAATGCATATTCTCGACCAAAATTCAGGTGATATGCAAATGTTCCCGAAATACCTTTTTGCGAGTGGAATCCATTTTTATCATTAAAAATAACACCTCCTAATCCAACTTTTTCTTTTACTCTTGCATGATAACTCAGTGTTTGTAGTGATGGCGCATTTGATACCCCCGCCCATTGTCGTCTATAGGTTAGTCTTAATTTATCACAGTTTCCAATTCCTGCAGCTGAAGAATGTACCAAAAATACGTTGTCCGACAAATAATCTGTATATATTGGGAATACCCCCTGGGAATTCATTTTTTGTCCTAAAAAACAGACTATAAAAAACAATAAAACCTTCCTACTCATATAATATTCTTTATCTTCTTACAAACCTAGAATGACTCATAAACAGTCTACCATCTTCTAATTTTAGTATGTATTAAATCTTTAGACGAACAATTTCCATTCCTATACATGTCAGACACAGTTATCTGATTTACAACAATGCAAATCTATCAAAAATATATATCATAGAAATAGGTTGATTAAGATCGCCATTTACATGTCAATTGTCGTTAATTCCAACTGCATTGACGTGAATGATTTTGGAATATCTATTAACACAATCTAATATAAAACCATACCCTGTCTGTTAATATATGGGATATAAACCATGTGTAAACCACTAAAAGAAAAGCTTTCTTTAACGCGATTGCTCGTCGAAACGCTCAGAGTAGAATTCTTAATAGTAAATATCCTTTTTTCAAAATAGAAATTATCACAAACAAGCTCAAATATAAAGCATCTTCACGTTAAAATAACTAACATTTAACAAAAAATACCCGCAAACTGTTTGATCAATTTGAAGTTAGGCTCAATTGACCAATTATGGAGTTTTGAATTCTATAAAATAAAAAGTAGAGATTGATGTCCTTTTTTATTCAAATAACGCTTTATTACGGAAATCTATTTCATTTGCGGCAGAGCTTTTATATGTGCACCTATCTCAATACCTTTAATTTTGTATTCTACCTCATTAGCTGACATTTTCACACCTTTAACGTCATTTAACGCACCATCTGGTGAAATAGCTTTAACGCCATAAAACTCGCCACTTTTGGCTATCGCTTTAATATGAATAATATTACCTGATCTGCTCACTCCTTTAACGTCGAGCTTATCTCCTTCCGCAGTAAGCGCTTTTATATCATAAATGGAACCATCTTCCGCAATGGCTTTCACCGGAGCATATTTATCATTGCTAACTAATATTTTTACCGGTAATTGACTACTGCCATCAACGTATACCTTAACATCTATTACACTGTGCTGTTTTGTACTTCTTATTGCCTTAACAGGGAATGTATTTCCATCTTTATCCAAAGCTATTATATCTAAGGCTTTACCCTCAGGATGTATTGCAATTATATGCCAAATAAAATTATCGCCAACACATCCAACTTGAGTTAACGCTTTAACATGTGCATAAACTGCAACTCCATTTAGATTCATCTCTATTTCTTTATTGAACATTTTAACCCCTTTTACATCGTTTAGTTCGCCTTTTGGAGAAATTGCTTTAACCCCATAAAACAAGCCTTCCTTGCTGATGACTTTTATATCGGTGACATTTCCTGACCTACCTACCCCCTTAACATCTAGTTTATCACCCTGAGCTGTGATGGCCTTAATATCAAGGATGGTACCATTATCCATTATAGCCTTTACCGGAGCATATTTATCGTCGCTTACGAGTATTTTTACCGGTATTTTTTTGCCATCGATCAAGGCTTTAATATCCATTATTGTGGTTTGATCAGAATTTTGAATTGCCTTTATGTCATAAAAACTACCATTCTCATCCAAAGCTTTAATATCGATAAAATAGCCATTTGGATGTATTGCTTTGACATGCCAAATAATCTCCATATCATTATTCTTTTTGTCTTCATTTTTATTTGCTTGAGATAACATATCTGTGGAGATACTGAACATGAATACAAAGAGGCCAATAATCAGTGTAATAGGTTTAAATCTTAGCATTCCTGGTGAAATATTATTCTTTCTCATGATTAAATCTTTTAAAATTATTTTCCTTTAGCCCATATTTCGATAAGTAATTAATTGAAAACAAGGCGGGTGAACTACCGAATAGTTATTAAAATTAATTCTTTATTTTATATTCAAGTATGATAAAAATCATCGTTTGTGAAAATTAAAATATAATCTATTGATCAAGATATTTGCTTAAAACCAATATTGAAAAGCTATATGATATTATTCATTTTGATTTTATATCTTCGTTTTTAAATCCTACTATCGAATGAAAATTCTTAACATCGCAATTCTTCTTTTTATTACTTTGCTAATTGTCCCTATTTTCACATATTACTTCGGCACTCCTTTAACTGATAACTCTGGGGAAGCACTTAACACAATTATGTTTATTGCCTTAATAGCTGCTATAACCAGTTTTATAGTGGGGGAAATAACAAATAACAATAGTCAGGTAGATAAACTTTGGAGCCTTCTACCAATTCTATATGTATGGATCGTTGCTAATTATGGTGGATTTTCTCCTCGGTTAACTTTAATGACTGTTCTTGTTAGTATTTGGGGCATAAGACTTACCTACAATTTTTCAAGGCATGGCGCGTTTACAATTAATTTTTGGAATGGCAAAGAAGACTATCGTTGGCCTATTCTTAGGGCAAAAGCTGAATTTAAACCTAAGTGGAAATGGACGGTCTTCAACTTGCTCTTTATATGTGGTTATCAAAATGCATTAATCTTATTATTTACTTTACCTATGATAATTGCTTTACAATTTAATGACAGCCCGATCGGGGTAATTGATTACGTTGCTACAGGGCTATTCCTCTTTTTTATTGTCTATGAAACCATAGCAGACCAACAACAATGGAAGTATCAAAGTAAAAAATGGGAAATTATTAGAAGGGAAGAAAAGCTAAGCAACGATTATAAAAAAGGATATTTGGATAAAGGATTATGGGCATATTCAAGACACCCTAATTATTTTGCCGAACAGGCAATTTGGGTTAGTTTTTATTTATTTAGTGTAGCTGCCTCCGGACAATGGTTCAATTGGTCTATTGCCGGTTGTTTGTTGCTCATCGTACTATTTCAAGGGAGTTCTGATTTTAGTGAAGAAATAAGCAGTAGCAAATATCCTCGTTATAAAGAGTATCAAAAGCAAGTCAGGAGATTTTTACCTCTACCCAAATAGAGAATAATGAATGCTGTTTCAATCATAAATTTAGTCTAAATGAATCGTAAATAATTAACATTTAATACTTTACGAAATATTTTCAATTTCTTCGGTCCCGTCTGCATGCAAAGCGAATCTTTCCCTATCCCTGCCATGAACTTGATCTTTATTAGGCCATGGCCAGCCTCCGAATTGCGTTTTTCTGTACTCTTCAAAGGCTTCCTGAATTTCTTTTTCGGAGTTCATTACGAAAGGACCGTATTGAACTACGGGTTCATTTATGGGTCTGCCTTGTAGCATTAACAGGTAACAATCGCTGTCTCCTGCCCTGAGAATACAATCCTGATCGGATCTTATTTCAATTGAATGGTTGGGAGGAATATGTTCCTGACCAATGAACAAGGAATGACCCTTATAATAATACAGTGTCCTGTTAACTACAGATTTTGATCCAGGCAATACCCATTCCATGCCGGATTCTATTTTAATGGTCCAAACTGCAACTTCGTTGTTTGGATCTGCAGCCCAAGAGTCGGGAGTTGGGTTTGGTGCTTTCAAATTATACAGATCTCCCGCAATAACATCTACGCAAACCGATCTACCTTCCTCATTCTCTTCAATTAATGTAGGTATATCCCTCTCCCATAGCATCTTGAAATGTGGGTCCACAAATTTTCTTTCTTTAGGCAGGTTCAGCCATATCTGAAATAATTCTAATGGATTTCCTTTGTCCTGATGAATAAGTGGAAACATTTCCGAATGCTGTACACCTTTCCCTGCTGTCATCCACTGTACGTCTCCTGCGCCAAATCTACCGGCGGCTCCCAATGAATCTGAGTGATCAACGATACCTTCCTTATTTATGGTTATTGTTTCAAATCCCCTATGAGGATGATAAGGAAATCCTGGTATTGTTTCTCCGTGATACATTCGCCAACCATCCTTAATAACGAAATCCTGACCAATATTTCTACCTTCCAAAGAGGCATCCGGGCCCATAGCCTCATTCCCTTTTGGATATTCATCCCTGTGATAAGCACAGAAAATAAACGGATCTTTAGTTTTCCAGGGAAAACCGAGAGGTTTGACCTTAATTTCCGCATCGTTCTTCATTTTAAAACTCTCTTTTATAAAATGTAAAAAATAAACTACCTCGACGCAAGCATACGAGGTGTTAAATTGAGTTTGCTATGCAAACATTCTGAATTCCGTCCGCCAGAGGCAGGACGGGGAATTAAACCACATCTTCTCGTCCGAAAAAGCGGAACGCGAAGGCGGATTAAATATTCAACTTTATTACTAAAATCTATTGCTGCTTAAAAAAACCTAATTATTTATTAATCCTTGTCCCTCAATCCAAGGTGCACCAGCAGCTTTAAGGTCTTCTTCTAATTGTGGTAACACATTTTTATCCAAATCAATCAACTCTGTTTTAATTTGATCCAATTGTTTTTTAGCTCTTTCAATGCTGGCTATTTGGTTTTTTGTCGGCCCATAAGTAGAATTTTTTAATATATTATTTCCAATATTATCAATATCAGGTGTTAAATTGAACCACTCCCCTATTTCACCTTTAGCATTATCGCCATTTAACCTTTTATCCAGTGCTAACAATTTTGTTCTCGCATCATAAATTCTCTTCGTCAAATCAGCTGCAGATCCATTAGATCTATCTATAGCTCGCTTCATAGCTCCTATAAGTAATAAATTCTTAGCCAGGTTATATTTAGTTGCAGATAAGTCTTGCAAGCTTTGTGTAAATTGTTCTCTAAAAGCATTGATCTTATCGTAACTTGCTCCTTTTAAAGCACCTTCTTTTAATAATATTACTTTAAAATTATGCGGAGCTGACAATTCCGTTATTTTACCATCTATCCGTTTAGAAAGTGTAACGCTAAAATCTCCGGGAGTGACAAGAAATCCATGAGACCCACTATTATTTTCTGTTTTCTTGAGTTCTAATTTTTCAATATTTTTCTCTGAATAGTCCAATTTCCAATTAATACGATTAAATCCTTTTTTATTTGTTCCTTCAAATATATTTACCACAGTTCCCTGGTTATCTTTAACCGTGATCAAAATGGCTGGCATTTCCTGATTTCTTTCTTTCTCTATAGAATCCCAACCTGGAAATTTAATTCCCTCATTTCCTTTAATTTGTTTCTTTTCTTTCTCCTGACGTATTTCCTTTAAAGATTTTATTCTATCAGACAAATAATAAGTAAATATAGCTCCATATGGTGGGTTTTTAGCCTTATAAGTTGCATCTCCCTGACCATAGACTGCATTCTTTTCTATATATAAATAAGCAGATTTTACATCGAATAAACTGGCCTCTGAATTTAACATAGATAGGTCAAAATTTCTTATGGCACTTATATCATCTAAAACATAAAATCCACGACCAAATGAAGCTCCAACTAAATCATTCTCCCTGCGTTGAATGGTGATGTCTCGAAATGAAATAGTAGGTAGCCCCCCTTTCAGTTGGATCCAATTACTTCCCCCATTAGGAGTGAAGTAAATTCCATATTCAGTAGCTACGAATAATAGATCCTTTTTAACATGATCCTGTACTAATCGCCAGGTTATCAGGTTATCCGGCAGATTCCCATTTATAACAGTCCACTTTTTTCCTTTATCAATACTTTTAATTAAATAAGGCTTAAAATCACCATATTTATGATTATCCAAAGCGGCATACACAGTGCTCGCATCATACAGGTCCGCCCTAATATCATTTACAAAAGCCGTTGCAGGCACACCTTTAACTGAACCCACCTCTATTCTATTCCATCTGGTGCCTCCATCTTCCGTTATTTGAATCAATCCATCATCTGTACCCGCATAAATAAGCCCTTCTTGTAAGGGTGATTCCGTTAAGGAAGTTATCGTGTTATAAGTGGACATGGCTTTAAGGTCCCAGGCATTATCCCAACTTTGTTGTTTTCCCATAATTGGAAGTTCCATTCTATTTTGATCTCTGGTAATATCATTGGAAATGGGCCTCCATTCATCTCCTCTGTTATCTGATCTCCAGACCCGGTAAGATCCAAAATATATTCTGGTAGGACTATGAGGACTCACTAAGATAGGTGCATCCCAATTAAACCGTTCATATTTCTCTCCTTCACTAACTAAAGGTTTAATAATTACTGTTTCTCCAGTTGTTTGATCAATTCTTCTAAGCCAGCCTTTTTGAGACTCTGCATAAGTGATATCTGGGTTACCAGGCTCTATTGCAGACTGATGACCATCGGCACCTAAAGTAATCCACCAATCGGCGTTGGTTATCCCGGATTTACTTATTGTTCTCGAGGGACCACCATGAGACCCATTATCCTGGGTGCCTCCATAGATATTATAAAAAGGCTTGGAATCGTCCACTGCAAGTTTATAATACTGGGTAAGTGGCAGGTTAGCAATAAAACGCCATGTTTTTGTCAAATCAAAAGTTTCATACAATCCTCCATCAGTACCGAACATTAAATAATTAGGGTCATCTTTTTTAAATACTAAGGCGTGACTATCTACATGCTTGTTCTTTTCGTTCATTGTAAAGAATGTCTTCCCATGGTTGTCAGATATTTTTACATAATTATTCATGAGGTACAATCTTCCTTCCTGATGAGGGGAAGCATAAATTTCCTGATAATAATGAGGACCCGTTGCGCCGGCTACTGCATCTGATTGTTTTACCCAACTGATCCCGCCATTTTTTGATATAAATACGCCTCCCTTTGTTCTGTCTAATTCAATGGCAGCATAAATTACATTGGAGTCGAAAGGTGAGATTGCCAGTCCTATTTTTCCTAAATTCGATTTTGGTATGCCCTCTTTCATTTTAAGCCAACTATCACCTCCATCTGTACTTTTATAAATTCCTGAGCCAGGTCCGCCTCCCAAATAGGAGGCAACTGTTCTATGCCTTTGCCATGTAGCTGCAAAGAGAATATCAGAATTATCAGGATCTATTAATAGGTCAGTCGCTCCTGTCCATTCCTCATCTCCCAATGTTTTTTTCCAGGTTTTTCCAGCGTCAATCGATTTATAAACCCCTCTTTCTCCTCCTTTGCTCCAAAGTGGTCCTTGAACTGCTACCCAAATAATATCAGAATTTTTCGGATGAACAATTATTTTCGAGATATGCTCTGATCTTTTCAGACCCATATTCGTCCACGTTTTTCCATCGTCTTTACTCACATAGATACCATCTCCATAACCTACATGCCTCCCTCCTACATTTTCCCCGGTTCCTACCCAAATGGTACTTGAATTACTTGGATCA
>DAOUPU010000157.1 GCA_030625995.1 Flavobacteriaceae bacterium | reverse complement strand
AATATCCCAATTACCAAACACGGCATAAGTAAAGGGGTGCAATATTTGCTCTATAAATTTTGCTCCGCCAACATGAGAGAACAAGTAGATAAAAAGAGAGTTCATTCCAACCACACTAAAGAAAAATGTCCATTTCCCTTTAAAATTTAAAATATCTATGATCCAAAAAAGTAATGCCAAAACAAGTAGACTCCAACCGCCACTAACAATAACAAAGGAAGATGTGGCTATTCTTTTAATAATCGGTGTAATTGGATCCATCAAAAATCCAAGCGTTACTAAGAAAACTCCTACAAGGATCAATGTCTTTAACTTTTTTTTCAATGATTTTTTACTCATTAAATATTGTCCAACCAACACTCCCCAAATTGTGTGAGCCGCAGTAGGAATCGCATTAAATGAGGCCCAGCCCCCTGAGGATTCTCCCCCATATTGAAGGTCCAGCCAGGTCCCAAAATTTTCCTTCAACGCGAAGGCATGGTTAAACCCTTCTACAGGAAAAAACCTATAGATCACATCAGTAACAGCTAGAAGCCCAATTGAGAAAATTATTTGAAACGTATATGACCTATTCATAATTAGATAGGCAATCAAATAGGTTACAGCTATCTGCGCCAGCACATTCTGAAAATAAAACGTGATTTCCCCCGGGTCAATGCAATACAACGCCCAACCGAGAAACAACAAAATCGCAGATCGTCTTAGAATATGATGAAATATTTGCTTCTTGGTTTCTCCCCTATTTTGACGATTTAAAACTGCAAATGGCAACGACAGACCAACAATAAACATAAAAAAGGGTTGAATCAGATCCCAGAATCGTAGCCCATTCCATGGATGATGGTGAAATTGTTCTGCCAGGGAATAAATAAAAGTTCCCTGTAAAGAATCATGAGTTAACAAACCCATAAGGCCTGTAAATTCACCAATCAATAAAAACATGGTAAACCCTCTGAAAACATCAATAGATAATATGCGCTCTGAGGTAGTTTTCGACATCTTGACCCAGTATTTTCCCTATGTAATTATAGCCAGAGGTTTCGTGTTTTTCCAATCTCCTCTTGTAAAATCAGGAAATTCCTGTGGCATGCCGTCTTGTGCAACAGACGCTTCGGATAATGGCCCTACAGCACTCCAAAGGCAACCTTCGTATAAATTTTGATCCAAGGGAGAACCACTCCTTAAACACTCAATGATACGGTATCTCATCATAAAATCCATTCCTCCATGTCCTCCCATTTTAGTAGCTAAAGCCCCCAAACGCTTATAAAGAGGATGCTCATATTTTTCATAAACAGCTTGTAATTGATCTGCCTGTGCCCATTGATGATGATCTTCTGTAGCTCCCTCAACACCACCTTCCAGGGCAATTCTCATTGGATAACCGGCTAGGGTTCCCTTAGTTCCTTGTATTAAATTTAGTCGGGTATATGGCCTGGGACTCGTTTCATCCCATTGAACCAAAATAGTTCTTCCCAAATTAGTTTTGACAATTGAAGAATTAATGTCTCCTCCTTTGAAATCTAATTGATTCCATTTGTGATCCTTCGCATAATTCTTTGCTGCGTAAGTACTTCTTCCAATTGCGGGAGATGAAAAAGAAACCAAGCGCGAAAAATTATCTTCGGTTCGGGCTATGTTCATGTACTGTGCAACAGGCCCAAGTCCATGGGTTGGGTATAAGTTTCCATTTCGATTGGCATAATGATGTGTTCTCCACGATCCTGTACTTCTTTCACTTGCCATTTGCCCTCTAAGTTCATGTATATACGAAGCTTCGCCATGAAGCAGTTCACCTATCGCACCCTGTCGGCACATATTTAAATATAACATTTCCTCTCTTCCGTAGTTAACATTCTCCATCATCATACAGTGTTTCTGAGTCTTTTCGGAAGTGTCAATCATCTTCCACATATCTTCAATGGTCGTTGCTATTGGCACTTCCACAAAGGCATGTGCCCCTTCTTCCATCGTAATAATTGCCATTGGCGCATGCAATTCCCAGGGCGTCGCAATAAATACGGCATCCGGTTTTACCTCTTGTAACATTTTCTTCCAAAGATTCTCTTCACCATAGTACAGAGAAATATCCTTGTCCCGTCCTTGCCCTTTTTCCAGGCATTCTTTTTCTGCTTTTTTTGCCAGATCTTCGTACAAATCACTAATACCTACAATTTCAACTCCTTCTATTTCTGCTAACTGCTTGATATGACCTGAACCTCTTGCTCCTACTCCAATAAAAGCACATCTAACTTTTTCCAGAGCTGGTGCGGAAAAATCACCCATGTATTTAGCTCCCTCTATTCGAGAGGTTACCTTAGTTTTGGATTCCTTATTGTCACTGTTTTCGTTGGAAATACACCCAACGGCAGCACCTACGCCTGCAACTCCTAGTATTTTAATGAAATTGCGCCTGGAATCGTTTGATTTACCCATAATTAATTATTTTTTTATTGACCAAATATATGTGAAATTACTAAATTGCAGCTGTAAACAAAACTTTTATCTCGTATATATTTTGCCATGCATTTAGCCAAGTTATGTTGTAGATTACTATCAATTTCAAACAATGAAAAAAACAGTACCAAATTCTGAATTTAATTTTGATATTTCCAATAAGGTCTGTGTTATTACAGGTGGATCGGGAGTACTTGGTGGAACAATAGCTTCCTATTTATTAGAAAACAAAGCCAAGGTGGTAATTTTAGGGTCCAATCAAGAACGATTGGATAAAAAATTAAGTAGTCTATTGAAGATCAGTGACCGAGTTTTGGGATTTGTTTGTGATGTTTTAGATAGGTCAAGAGTTGAAGAGGTCTCTCAAAATATCATTTCCAAATGGGGGAAGATTGACGTTCTATTAAATGCCGCCGGTGGTAATATGCCTGGAGCAACCATTGCCGAAGATCAGACTATTTTTGATCTAAAAATAGATGAATTCAATAAAGTATCTGATCTAAATTTAAACGGTACATTGATCCCTTCTTTGGTTTTTGGTAAAATAATGGCCGATCAAGGTAAAGGAGTAATTATTAATTATTCCTCCATGGCCGCTTTAAGACCGATTACCAGAGTTGTTGGTTATTCCGCTTCGAAAGCTGCTGTGACAAACTTAACGGAATGGATGGCGATTGAATTCGCTTTAAAATTCGGTGATAAATTAAGAGTAAATGCAATCGCACCAGGGTTTTTTATTGGGAATCAAAATAGAAAATTACTTTTAAATGATGATGGTACATACACAAACAGAGGAGAAAAAATTATTGCGAATACCCCCATGAAAAGATTTGGTGAAGCCGAAGAATTAAATGGAGCAATTCATTGGCTTATTAGTGATAACGCTTCATTTGTTACGGGAATAGTTGTCCCGATAGATGGCGGATTTAACGTATTTAGTGGTGTGTAATTAGATATAATATTAAAAAATGAGCATGATCAAAACTTGGAGATGGTATGGCGAACATGACAATGTTTCCTTCTCCGATATAAAGCAAACAGGAGTTACAAATTTGGTTACTTCCTTATTTCATGTGCCATATGGTGAAGTTTGGACCAAAAAAGATATCCTCAAAAGAAAAGAAACTATTGAAAAGAATGGAATGACCTGGTTGGTAACAGAAAGTATTCCGGTACATGAAGATATTAAGACTCAAACCGGTGATTACCTGCGATACATAGAAAATTATAAAAAAAGCATTGAAAATTTAGGTTCCAGCGGTATTAAGATCGTCTGTTATAATTTTATGCCGATAATGGATTGGACAAGAACAGACATAAATTATAAATTAGAAAATGGAGCCCGCGCACTTCGGTTTGAAATGATTGCTTTTATTGCTTTTGATCTATTTATCTTAAAAAGAGAAAATGCAGAAAATGATTATACTAAAGATCAGATAATAAAGGCCAGACATTATTTTGACAAACTCAAGGAAAAAGAAGTAATTGCTCTAACCAATGTTTTAATTGCGAACTTACCAGGAACAGATGAAAAATACACAATTGCGGAATTTCGAAATGTCCTGAATAAATATAAACATATCGACAGGAATAAATTAAAGGAACATTTATTTTATTTTTTAAGCGAGATCATCCCGGTAGCTGAAAAATCAGGAGTTAAAATGTGCATTCATCCTGATGATCCGCCTTTTTCCTTATTGGGATTGCCTAGAATAGTGAGTACTGAGGAAGATGTAGAAGAATTACTGGCCGCTGTGGAAAGTCCCAACAATGGTCTCACTTTTTGTACTGGCTCGTTTGGTGTGAGAGCGGATAATGACTTGCCAAAAATGTTTAATCATTTTGCTGATAAAGTGCACTTTATTCATCTAAGAAGTACAATGCGGGATGAATTTGGTAATTTCCAGGAAGCTACTCATCTCGGTGGAGATGTAGATATGTATGCCATAATTAAAAATATTCTCCTGGAACAGGCGAAAAGAAAACAAGAAGGAAGAGAAGATCATACTATTCCGATGCGACCGGATCACGGTCATCAAATGATGGACGATCTTGATAAATTTTATTACCCAGGATATTCAAATATTGGAAGAATGAAAGGTTTGGCAGAATTAACCGGATTAGAATATGGAATTGAAAAATCTTTGAACCCTAACTAATTATTAAATTTCATCCAATTTTAGATTCCGAAAAAACTTATATTTGAGACGATGAAGAATAACTTTATACATGATAATTTTTTATTAGAAAATAAATACGCAATAGAACTCTATCATAACTACGCGAGTAAAATGCCTATAATAGATTATCACTGTCACCTCTCTCCGGAAGACATCGCCAATGATAGAATTTTTAACAATATATCCGAAGTGTGGATTCATGGCGATCATTACAAATGGCGTGCAATGAGAACCTTAGGGATTAACGAAATATATATTACGGGAGAATCAACCGACGATGAAAAATTTAAGCAATGGGCGAAAACAGTGCCCTATACGATGAGAAATCCATTGTACCATTGGACGCATTTAGAGTTAAAAAGATATTTTGGTATTGACGATCTGCTCAATGAAAAAAATGCAGATGCTATTTATGAAAAAACATCGAATATATTAAATACCCAAGCGTATAGTTGTCAGAATCTACTTACAAAAATGAATGTTGAAGTAGTTTGTACTACAGAAGACCCTATTGATTCTTTAGAACATCATCAAAGATTAGAAAATGGCAATTTCAAAACGAAAATGAGTACTTCCTTTAGACCGGATAAGGCCATTTTAATTGAAAATTCTGACTATAATGACTATATCAATAAATTGGAAGAAGTTTCTGCCGTTACAATTAATAGCTATGATGATCTTTGTACATCTCTAAAAAAAAGGATTCAATACTTTGATGAGAATGGGTGTAAATTATCCGATCATGGTCTGAGTCAGATCTATTTTGAAAATTTTACGGAGTACGAGGTTAAATCCATCTTTAAAAAGAAAAGAGAGTTTCAAAATATTACAGAAAACGAGGCCTTAAAATTTCAAAGTGCCATTTTACAATTTTTAGCAGAGACCTACCATGAATTTGGTTGGGTGCAACAATTTCATTTGGGAGCCCTTCGAAATAATAATAGTCGCATGTTACAAGAACTCGGGCCGGATACCGGTTGGGATTCCATTGGAGATTATTCACAGGCAGAGAGTTTGTCTAAGTTTTTAAATGCTTTAGACAGTAAGGATAAATTAACAAAAACGATTCTTTATAATTTGAATCCGGCAGATAATGAAGTATTGGCAACCATGATTGGCAATTTTAATGATGGCAGAATCAAGGGTAAAGTGCAATTTGGTTCCGGGTGGTGGTTTTTAGATCAAAAGGATGGAATAATCAAACAATTAAACGCTTTGTCAAACATGGGATTGATAAGTACATTTATTGGACTGTTAACAGATTCCAGAAGTTTCTTGTCCTATCCTCGTCATGAATATTTTAGACGAGTATTGTGCAATCTGTTTGGAAGGGAGATCAAAAAAGGAGAACTACCAAATGACATGGAATGGATAGGTAAAATAGTTTCGGATATTTCCTATAATAACGCAAAAGAATATTTTAATTTTTAGTAGAAAATAAATGAG
>DAOUPU010000192.1 GCA_030625995.1 Flavobacteriaceae bacterium | reverse complement strand
TAAATACTTTTGCCCAGATAATTTCCATTGATCCAGACATCGCTATTCATATAAATTCCATCAAATTCAATGATGCTTTTTTTATCGTGATATTCTTTGGGGAGAGTAAATGTTTTACGGTACCAACCAATTCCTCCTGTTAAATAACCACCTCCTTTTTCTGAAGGACTATCTTTTTCAAATTTCCCTTCAATGCTCCAGTCGTGTGGAACATTTAAAGAACGCCAATTTTTATCGTTAAAATCAATCGCATTTGCCCCCTTAGCTTCCCCTTTCTGAAATTTCCAATTAGAATCAAAATTTATTCTTTCACGCACTTTGGGTGAAATAGAATTTTGTTGACAGTAAACTTCATTCGAGATCAAAGAGAACAATCCGATAAAAAATATACTGACAGAATTTTTTAATTTGGATAGTTTCATGGTTTCTTAATAACATGATAAATTTTCTGCCGAAATTTCTTTCCTTTCAAATTCTGAATTAGCCCAATACACTTTCAGATCTTTCCCTCCACCAGCCTGAAAATAAGATAGTTCTATTTTATGCAGGCCTTTCTGCAAAGCAATTTCACCAAGTGCTTCAAAGGCTCCATGCAATCCGTCGTTATCAACAACTAATTCGTCTGCAATAAACAAATGACTTCCATCATTGGAGAGCACACTGAAAGTATAAACATCCTCCTCAGGAACATTTATAAAACCTGTATATTTTAATCCAAAAATATCTGGTAATTCTTCAATTTTAGAAGGAAAATCGAACTTATCAATTACACCATTTTTTGATGGTTTATGTCCTTGAAGACTTGCTAGTGAATCGATCGCCTGTTCAAGTTCAAAGTATTCAAATTTCAAACCAATATTATTTGTAATTACAGAAACAGGTTTAACAGGTTTTTCTTTGATATAATTTGATTCATATACGTTTCTTATTGATCCATTCGGAGTAAATTCCTTTAACTTTAATCTTGTTGTTTCATAAACTATGAACGGCTCCGTAAATAAAAATGAACTTTGATCAGGCTCTGATCCATCTGTTGTATAACGAATTTCATTATCTTTTTGTTGAGGAATGATATTTATGCTAGCCTCATTGATAAAGATCTTTTTGGTGTCGAAACCAAATTGAGAATACTTACTTATAACATTTCGTAAGGAAACACCAGGAGAAGCTATATCTCCTGAAAGGGCATCCTCTTCTGTAAATTTAGCCATAAGGATCTCTCGTGCTGCCGTACGAGAATGATCATAAACAATATGAATGGTTCCGTTTGAATGCTCTTGGCCATCCGGATAAGAAACACCGTTCCTTTCGTCCAGTAACAATCCGTTCGACCAGGTCTGACCATCATCTTTGGATATATAGGTCGTGAGCTGTGAACGCCCACTTCTTTCATTAATCAATCCATGCTTAACGAGCAATAAATTACCCGAAGAAAGTCGTCTAATGAAGAAACGCGCGGACGGATGAGCTATGGCAGAAAGCACAGGTGTGGTCCATGTTTTTCCTCCATCATGAGAAAAACTCTCTCCAATACCATTCTTAATACGAATAAGCATCCATAGGGATTTATCCTTTCTCTCAATGATCATATGTTCATCATAGGAACGCATTTCTACAGGCACATTACATGCTCCCTGAAGAGCGAACGTTTTACCTTGGTCAGTAGTAACTATAACTTTTGCACTATTGTCAGTTTCTCGCCAAGTCGATACAGGAAACATCCATTCGCCGTTGCTAAGAACTGTTGGTTTACACATCATTACACCGGTTGTAATACGAATAGGCTTTGACCACTCCGAATCTTCTTTATCTGGGTCGCTATTGGTTTTTGCCCAAAGTATAGCATTTGCCCCATCATGACCAATAGTTTCAGCCCAGAAGAGCCAAAGTTTTCCATTTGGATCCAACCAAATTTCCGGGTCAAAGGCACGAACCGGACCGTCACCATCAGGATCTACAATTAGTTTTTCTGTCCATGATTTACCATCATCACCACTAGTGGAAACAACCACATAATTATTTTCATCTTCATCGGGTGTTTTACCTGCATACCAGGTTGTCCAAAGCCGCCCATGAGGACTGATAGCCAAACTCGGAATTCCTTGAAATTTTCGAGTAGTTAAATCGTGCCCAATATCTTCCCTTTTTATTGTACAAGACAAGGTGCATAGGCTAATAAATATTATCAGCAACAGGTTCCATTTTTTTTGTGCATCCAACATTTATAGTTGTTCTTAAGTTTAATAATGGAAATAGAATAATGATTTAAGACTACTATGAATTATCCATTGTTTAATAAAGTTTTTTTAACCTTGAATTATTCCGTCAAAGGAATAGAGGTTTCTAACATTCCATCCACAATTACTTTCCCTAATCCATCGCCATAAAAACTTACACTGGATTCGTATCCTGCGCCGTTATTGTACTGATCAGCACTTAGGATATAACTTATCCATTCATTGGCAAGTCCACCAATTACGGGATGTTTAATTCCTGCCTCTTTGAGTTGGTTTTTTATTTGCAGTCCTAATCCGGCTGCTAATTCACCCGGTGCCCCTATAATTAGTAGTTCTCCAATTCTTAAAGCGCCAATATTGGTCTTTTCCGGGCTCATCACTTTCAAAACAGCATCCAAAGCTTCGGGAGTCAAATTATATTCTTCTCCACCTGTTTCCATAAAAGAAGGATGTACTTTTCTTGCCGGTAAATCTAAAGTATTGTAGTTATATTCGAATGAGATGTTAGATTTGGTCTTTGTGTTTTGATATACTTCTAACACTTTAATCGCCAGATCTCGTCCATAAATTTCTGCTTTTTCATAATGACTCCCTGCGCTCTTTCCAATAGGAGACTGATCTCCTTCGGCACCATTATAGTACATTACAGTCACACCACCACCAATCCATTGTTCTAATTCCCGTTGAACATAGCCCGGCCAACCTCCGGAAACCCACATATCGCTACCACTCATAAATGTTGGATGTGCGGTCCAGTTAACAAGTGCGGTCATTGGTGTGCCATCGAGATGATCAATACGTGTTACAGTTAGTTCATTATCCACATCAGGATCCCCGCGTCTATTACGGTTCATATTATTAATAAGAATGCTGCTGGTTCCGATTTTTACCGGTTGCAAGTTTTTATCTGCTTCCCTAATTAAGTTTGAAAGAGCATTAATAACATATTCCAGTAATTCAGGTTGAAAAATTCCAATTTGAGGACTGTTCAGATTGTTTTTGTCGTTCAATGCCGGCATATCAAAACTAGTATGACTATGACTTGGCAATAACATTATATTTTCCATGTTCCACCCATAGGAAGCAAGGGTTTCTACTAATTGAGGCTTTACGTTTGGAGGTAAGCCAAGAACATCTAAAGTGACAATTGCATATTTTTTATCTCCTTCTTTTAAAACTAAGGCTTTTGCCCAAATTCTATCATGAACTGCTTCAGCAGGTTTACTCATTCTACTGCCATAACCACCAAGGGCAAATTTCATACTGAGGTCTGGAGTTAGATTGATTGAAGCAACATTTCCTAATAATTGTTTATTTGAATAGGGATTCAACTGTTCTTTAATATTGGCAGCTTTTATATCTATGGTGAAACCAATTATAATTACTATAAAAAGAAAGGACATTGCTAAGGTTTGTATAAAATATTTTCTCATAGTAATTTTAATTTTTAGTGATATATTTTTTAAAAAATTCATCCATATAATATTGGCAGTATTCATTTACTTCTACGGTCAAATCCATAGTATGCGGCCAGCCTTTTAGTTTGTGATAATAAGATCTTGCACCTGCCTCTTTTATTTTTTTATCCAAATTATCTGATTGTTCATAAGGAACCAGTTCGTCAAGAGTTCCTTGAAAAGTTAGGGTTGGTGGGATGTCCTGGCTGATATAAGTTACAGGAGAGGCACTCTTGTAAAGCTCCGGAACTTCCTGATAAGATTTACCAATTAATTTTTGCACAGATGCTATCTCACGAGCATAGGGGGTAGTTAGATCGGATGGGCCATACAAATTTACAATTCCTTTGATATTTAAAGAAGGATCGGAATACGCCGCCATCATAGCGAGGTGTCCGCCGGCAGACCCTCCAACAAGGACTATTTTATTTTTATCGATATGATATACCTCTGCATTATCCTGTAACCAGTTTATTGCTGAGATCACATCGTCTAATTGTGCAGGGTATATTGCCACATCAGTTAATCGATATTGAATTGTTGCTGTGATATATCCTTTTTCGGCATAGGGAATTAAATAGGGCCAATAATCATGTTTATCTCCTTTTTTCCATGCGCCGCCATGAATAAAAATGATCAAAGGAGTAGCATCAGAAATATTTTTTTTATGATAAATATCTAGCTTTAGATCTTTATTTTCAACTGTTTTATAAACAATATCTTTGTATTCTTTGACATTATCCGGTAATGGGAAATCAGTTTCAATAAGATCCAAAAACCCTAAAGCATAGGAAATTTTTAAGGTGAGATTGCTAAAGTACCCATTTGGTTTTTCAGGAACTGACTCTTGAGCATGACCAATTATTGGGCTTATTACTAATAAGATTATAAGTGCGATTTTTTTCACTTGTTTAAATATTTTTAATAAAGACAGATGTCTATGGTTTAGAATTTTTGAAGGTACTACTAATTGTTACATTTCCTATAATCAAATTCTCAAATCGTATCATTATTTTATCAATAATTTTATTAGATTGGCGATTGTAAAAAAGCCAATAGATCGGCCATTTCCTGTTGCGTCATATTTTCTTCCATCCCTTCAAACATCAGTGATATCCCTGAGGAAGTAAGGCTTTCAATGTTGGATTTCTTTATTGTTTTTGTTGATCCACCCATCATTCGTAAACCTATTTCTTCATCTGTTTCTTTGAAAATCAATCCTAAATATATGCTTCCATCTTTAGCGATTAATTTATAGC
>DAOUPU010000003.1 GCA_030625995.1 Flavobacteriaceae bacterium | reverse complement strand
CTACAAACTAAAGGATGGAATATGTAAAAATATGAATGCCTCTTTTTTACTAAAGAAGATGGAAATTGTTTAAGGATGGGCATTTACCCAAACTTCACCATCGTCAAAATATTCTTTTTTCCAAATTGGAGCGGTTTCCTTAAGGGTATCAATGGCGTATTGACAGGCATCAAATGCTGCTTCTCGATGAGGAGAGGCTACAGCAATAATAACGGGAATATCTCCTATTTGTAAATTCCCTTCTGCGTGATGAATTACTATTTTTTTAATATCGAACTTTTCCATCGCAGTTAAAGCAATTTTATTTAATTCCTTAATTGCCATCGATCTGTATGTCGAAAAATCCAATCGGATAACATTTTTCCCTTTTGTACTATTTCTAACGGTCCCAACGAACAAAGCAATCCCCCCGCAAGAAATATCCTGAACAAAATCATAACAACTCTGCAGATTTAGTTTTTGAGTGGTAATATGTATGGAAATATTTTTTTTCATTTCTAATTGACTTACTTTTTTTGTAATATTAAAAGGATCTTTAACCTCCGCTTACAGGTGGAATTATAGCAACAACATCTGAATCATTTAAAATAATATCATTCCTGGCATATTCCTCATTAACAGCTATAGAAAAATCATTTATAGCTGAAAACCCTGAATACCTCTCTTTCATAATTTGTATAAGGTCCAATACATTAGAATCTTTCTTAAGTTCTAAATCGATAGAATTTATTTCGGAAATATCTCTGGCGACACCAAAAAAAAGCACTTTAATTGTCATTTGTTTAAAATTTTATCAAGATCTTTTTATTTCAAATTCATTCAACTAAAAATTTCTTCAAAAATAATTAATACTAACGAGGTTACCGAAGAAATAAATTTAATTTTTAGAGGACTTAATAATTGTTTTAAATATACCAGCAGTGTAACTATTGTTACACCCCACGCCGCATATTTGAGTAAATTTGAAACTACAACTATTTAATCTAAAAATAAGAACGGAATCATTCTTTCAATACTTTGAATCTCCTTAACTTTATTTCACCATAAAATATTATACTCAAATATGAAGTACGGTTTTATAATTGACAATCGGAAATGTATCGGTTGCCATGCTTGTACAACTGCCTGTAAATCTGAACATGACGTTGCTGTTGGTGTTAACAGAACTTACGTAAAACAGGTTGAGAAAGGGGAATTCCCAAATACGAGAAGGATTTTTTCAGTAATGAGATGTAACCATTGTACGGATGCACCATGTGTTGAAATTTGTCCGGTAGAGGCTCTATATACTAGAGATGACGGTATTGTTGACTTTGACAACAACAGATGTATTGGATGCAAATCGTGTATGCAAGCCTGTCCCTATGACGCACTATACATTGATCCCGACAATAATACAGCCGCAAAATGTAATTATTGTGCACATAGAGTAGATGTTGGTCGAGCTCCTGCCTGTGTGGAGGTATGTCCGGAGCATGCTATAATAGCAGGAGATATGGCTAATCCGAACACTGAAATTTCTGAGCTTTTGGCCCGAGAACAGGTTATCGTAAGAAAACCGGAAAAGGGAACCAATCCTAATCTTTTTTATATTGATGGAGATTACCAATCCTTAAATCCTGAAGCAACAGATAAATCAGGTCCGGGATTATGGAATTCACAAGCAAGAGGGGTAGGGCATTATGCAAAAGCTGCTGAAAAAATGATGCATACCAATGATGATATTAACTTATTACAAATGAGTATTGACAATGAATTACAAGCGGCTTATCAAAAAAACGAATCTGAAAATCCAAATTATATAGATGTGCTTAGTGGAAAAGCGCGTAGAGTTTATGACACCCCTGACAAAGGAATTTTGTGGGGTTGGGAAGTTTCTGCTTATGTCATGACCAAAGCGATATCAGCTGGTGCATTTTTGATTCCTTTTATAGCTATTTTGTTAGGTTATGAAGTATCAGATTCCTCTAAATTATGGTCGGCGGGAATTTCTTTAGTTTTCTTAGGGTTAACAGGTCTCTTCTTAGTAATGGATTTGGACAGGCCCGATAGATTTTTAAATGTACTGCTGAGACCACAATGGAACTCTTGGTTGGTAAAAGGAGGATATACAATTTCAGTATTCGGACTCTTGGTTACAATATGGGGGGCAGCAACCTTATTTGGATGGAACATCCCTGAACTTCCACTATTATGGCTGACTGCATTTTTTGCGATCATATTAGCTATTTACACTGCATTTTTATTTGCGCAAGCTAAGGGAAGAGACTTTTGGCAAAGTCCAACTTTGCCCTTGCATATGTTAGTGCATAGTATAATGGCCGGTGCATCAATATTTGCTATTGTGGCCATAGTGTTTGGTCATGAAAACTGGATGGATATTTTAAAGAACACAATGATCTTTGCGCTGACAGTAAATTTATTTACGATGATAACAGAATTAACCATTACACATCCAACAACTGCGGCCAAAACAGTAGTTAAGATGATTACCAAAGGGAGATATAAAAATTTATTTTGGATCGGGACAGTTCTGTTTGGCAATATATTGCCGTTGTTATTGATATTTTTTGCACCTGGCTACATTGTTTTAGCTGTAGCAGCAATATTAATTTTAATAGGAATTTATACCACGGAAAAAATTTGGGTGGAAGCACCTCAAAGAATTCCTTTGGCATAATTAAACAAAAACTAAACGCATTGCGAATCTTGCGTAAAACTTAGCGTCCTTGGCGGTTAAATTTAACCGCCAGGATCGCAAAGGTCACGCAAAGGCCGCTAAGAAATACAAATAAAATGGGATATAAAAAACCATCATTTATAGAAAGTATAGCAGAAAAAATTGGAATTATTCCTAATCTGCACAAGGAAGGCTATCAAGATTTTGATCAAGATATGCGTCATTTTACAGATGAGGAAGTTGCCGAAATGTATGAGAACTTTCCTCCTCCGGAAAAATGGGATAATTGGGTGGAATATGACCCAAAAGTATGGCCCAGGAAAGTAAAAAAATCCTATCAAATTATCCCTACTACCTGTTTTAACTGTGAGAGTGCCTGTGGTTTAACAGCATTTATAGATAAGGAAACAGGAGATGTAAAAAAATTCGAAGGCAACCCATACCACCCGGGAAGTAGAGGAAGAAATTGTGCAAAAGGACCTGCAACGATTAATCAACTTACAGATCCCGACAGAATATTATTTCCTCTAAAAAGAAAAGGAAAACGTGGAGCAGGAGAATGGGAAAGAATTTCCTGGGATGAAGCTCTGGATACTATTTCTGCGCGCATCCGGAAAGCGATTAAAGAAGATCGCCATAATGAAATAGCCTACCACGTAGGAAGGCCGGGAGCAGAAGGATTTATGAATTGGGTGTTGCCTGCATGGGGTATTGACGGACATAATTCTCACACAAATATTTGTTCCTCCGGAGCGCGATTTGGTTATAATTTATGGTATGGTTATGACCGACCTTCACCGGATCATGCTGAAGCAAAATTTATATTACTGATTTCTGCTCATTTGGAATCAGGCCATTATTTTAACCCTCATGCTCAGCGCATTATTGAAGGAAAAATGAAGGGGGCAAAATTAGCAACTATGGATCCTCGTTTGTCAAATACGGCTTCTATGAGTGATTATTGGATGCCTAGTTATCCCGGTACAGAAGCTGCAGTATTGCTTGCTATGGCATTGATAATCCTACAGGAAGATCTATACAACAGAGAGTATTTAGAAAATTGGACCAACTGGCAAGAATATCTCAAAGCCAAACATGCTGATAAGGAAGTTACTTTTGAGAATTATATAGCTGCAATGATCGAGGAGTATAAAGAATTTACTCCTGAATTTGCCGAAAAAGAATCTGGCGTAAAAGCTGAAATGATAAGAGAGATAGCTGTCAAAATTGGTGAAGCCGGTGAACGCTTTGCCTCTCATAACTGGCGTAGCGCCGGAGCATCCAATCTGGGTGGCTGGGCAGTGGCCAGATGTTTACATTTTCTTACTGTTTTAACAGGTGCGGTTGGTGCCAAAGGGGGAACATCTCCTAATTCCTGGAATAAATTTAAACCTCAAGTTCCACACACTCCAAAACCACAAAAAAAATGGAATGAATTACATTTTCCTAATGAATATCCACTTGCATTTTTTGAAATGAGCCAATTACTTCCTCATTTATTAAAGGCCGGTAGAGGAAAAATGGATGTTTATTTTTCAAGAGTATTTAATCCTGTTTGGACATATCCTGATGGATTTACTTGGATGGAAATGTTTTTGGATGAAGATAAATTTGGTTTACATACTGCGATGACTCCAACATGGAACGAAACAGCATTTTTTGCTGATCTGGTTTTACCGATGGGGCTGGCATCGGAAAGACATGATATAAATTCATATGCAACTCACGGTGGAACCTGGGTGGCTTTTCGTCAGCCGGTATTACGGGAAGCGGCCAGAAGAAATGGGAAGCCGGTAACTTATACTTACGAAGCAAATCCGGGGGAAGTATGGGAAGAAGATGAATTTTGGATTGAATTGAGTTGGAGAATCGATCCGGACGGAAGTATGGGAATTCGCAAACATTTTGAATCGCCGAACCGACCAGGCGAAAAAATAACCATAGAAGAATATTATCAATATATTTTTGAACGCGTGGATGGATTGCCTGAAGTAGCGAAAAAAGAAGGATTGACGGAATTTGAATATATGGCTAAATATGGCGCTTTTGAAATTGAAAAAGGAGAGTCCTATAAGAAAAATGAAACGCCATTGAAACCTGAGCAATTGAAAGGAACTGAAATTGATAAAGAAAATGGTGTTATTCGTAAAAACGGAAAAGATATTGGTGTAATGGTTAATGGTAAAGCAGTTGTTGGCTTTCCTACGCCATCAAGAAAGAACGAATTTTATTCCCAAACCATGGTGGATTGGAAATGGCCTGAATATGCTACTCCTACCTATATAAAAAGCCATATTCACAATGATGTCTTAGATAAATCCAAGGGAGAATATGTACTTGTACCAACCTTTAGATTGCCTACACTAATTCACACAAGATCAGGCAATGCGAAGTGGTTGGTAGAAATTTCTAATAGAAATCCAATTTGGATGCATCCCGATGATGCGGCAAAATGGGGTTTCAGAACAGGTGATCTGGTAAAAATGAATACTGATATAGGATATTTTATCGATAAAGTTTGGGTAACACAATCCATGAAGCCAGGTGTTGTGGCATGTTCACATCATATTGGTCGATGGAGAAGAGAGGAAGATAAAATAGGAAATAGATGGGCAACAAATACAGTTAATATTGAAAACAAGGAAAAGGGTAAATGGAAGATGAGTACAAAGTCAGGAATAAAGCCTTTTGACTCGGATGATAAGGATTCTAAAAGGATTTTTTGGAAAGATGGAGGAGTGCATCAGAATATTACACATGCGGTACACCCGGATCCTATCAGTGGAATGCATACTTGGCACCAAAGAGTAAGAATTGAAAAACCAGGACCTGAAGAAAACTATGGCGATATTTTTGTCGATACAAATAAATCGCATGAAATTTTTAAGGAATGGTTAGCCATGACCAGACCTGCTCCCGGACCCGGAGGAATAAGAAGGCCATTATGGTTTAAGCGCGCCTTTAGACCAGATGAGTCGACCTACTTTATCGACAAAGAAAAATGATAAATTAAATACTATTCCCGCTAAAAGGCGGGAATATTTTTTGTTTATAATTTCTTAAATTTACATTTTATAGCATATGCTAAATAGAATATTTCCCTTTTTAACATGGCTCCCACTGGCAAAAAAGTCCTGGAAAGACGATTTAATTGCCGGGATAACGGGAACTATAATCGTTATTCCTCAGGCAGTGGCTTTTGCAATGATTGCTGGCTTGCCGCCGGTCTATGGGTTTTATACTGCCATGATCACTCCAATTATTGCTGCATTATTCGGTTCATCATATCATTTAATTTCGGGTCCTACAACGGCTATTTCAATAGTTGTTTATGCAACGATAAGTAAATTTGTTGATCCGTCAAGCGATTTAGAAACCTATGTTTCGCTGACACTGGTTTTAACTTTTATGGCCGGTGTTCTTCAGTTTGCTATGGGCCTTGCAAGAATGGGAAAATTGGTAAATTTTGTTTCTCATTCGGTAATTATTGGATTTACCGCAGGAGCAGGAGTGCTTATAGCATTTAAACAATTAAAGCATGTTTTTGGATTGAATGTCCCTCAGGGAAGCTCATTTTACGATATTGTAAAATACATAATTACCAATATTTCGGATACTAATTGGTATGTTTTTACTATTGCAGTCGGTACTTTACTAATAGCCATCTTTATTAGAAAGTTCATTAAACCTCTATCGCGATATTATATGCTCATCGCAATGGTATTTGGTAGTTTTTTAGCTATTTTTCTTGGTGGAGAAGTAAATGGGATAGAAACTGTAGGTAAATTACCGTCCAATTTACCGCCTTTTGACGTTCCAAATATTAATTTGATGAATATTAAAAATTTAAGTGGAGGAGCTATAACCGTGGCTCTTTTAGGATTAATTGAGGCGGTTGCTATTGCTCGGTCGATAGCACTCACATCACATCAAAGAATAGATGGAAATCAAGAGTTTAAAGGACAGGGATTATCAAATATTGTAGCCAGCTTCTTTTCCAGTTATATGGGATCGGGTTCATTTACCCGTTCTGGAGTAAATCTTCATGCCGGAGGAAAAACACCCATGTCCGCAATTTTTGCCGCTTTCTTTTTAATGATGGTTCTATTACTTTTTTCAGGTTATGCGGCCTACTTGCCAAAGCCCGCAATGGGAGGCATTATATTGTTAGTTGGATATAATTTAATTGATTTTCATCATATTAAGCAAGTCGTAAAAAGTAGTGGAAGAGAGATAATAGTTTTGAGTACAACTCTTTTCGGAACTTTATTTTTTGAATTGGAAACCGCGTTATTTACAGGTATCGCTCTATCGTTATTCTTTTATTTAGAAAGAACGGCCAAACCTAATATTGCCGAGTTGGGAACATCGGAGACCCATCGATTTATCAATTTAATTAGAGATTCAGAAGTCAAAGAATGTCCACAACTAAAAATTGTTAGAATTGACGGTTCTATATATTTTGGGGCCCTAGAAGTTGTTTCCGATTTTTTTAATAATTTATATGAGAAAGGAGAAATTAAAGAGGTTTTAATTGTTGCAAATGGTATCAATTTTATTGATTTAGCAGGGGCAACCTGGTTGAGCCATGAGGCAAAAAAATGGCAAAAACGAGGTGGCGGTATATACTTTTGCGGCCTAAAAATCGTGAGCCAACAAATATTAAAAAAAGGAGGATTTAGAGCCGAAATTGGAGAGGAGAATTTTTATGATGATAAACAAAAGGCAATTAATGAAATATATAAAAAATTAGATAAAAATATTTGTTCAGATTGTAAGACACGAATTTTTCACGAGTGTTAAATTATGCTTATCTGTTCCAATTATTCTTCCATTTACTTTTTAATTTAATTAGTCATTGTTGTACATTTATTCTGAACATTAATTTATGAATTTAAAAAGTATTTTTCCATTTTTAGATTGGCTACCCAATTATAAAAAATCTTGGTTCAAGGATGATCTTTTCGCTGGAATTACCGTAGGTGTTATGCTAATTCCACAAGGTATAGCCTACGCAATGATCGCAGGATTACCTCCAATATATGGTTTGTATACTGCCATGATCCCACAAATAGTATATGCTTTTTTAGGCACTTCCCGGCAATTGGCAATAGGTCCTGCCGCCATGGATTCACTGATTGTCCTATCTGGCGTTAGTGTATTAGCCACCGTAGGATCAGAAAATTTTATTGTTTTGGCAATTCTGCTGGCTTTTATTGTTGGGTTATTTCAAGTTCTATTTGGGATTTTTAGACTTGGGTTTTTAGTTAATTTCTTATCGAAACCTGTTATTAGTGGTTTTACTTCCGGATCTGCTATTATAATTGCAATGAATCAAATAGGAAATTTATTAGGTGTTGATGTGGACAGAACGAACCTCTTTCAAGAGTTGGTAATAAATGTGTTTGAACAGTTTAACAATTTTCATTGGCAGTCTTTAGTATTAGGAAGTACGACAATTGGGATATTACTATTAATGAAGAAATATTTTAAAAAAATTCCTGCCTCTTTAGTGGTTGTGATCTTCGGAATAATAATTGTCTATCTACTAAAGTTAAATCAAAAAGGAGTTTCAATATTGGGAGAAATTCCCACAGGTTTACCTAAGTTTATAATTCCGTCCTTTGATATAGACCTGATTCAAGATTTGTCAGGACTGGCGCTGACCTTGGCCTTAATTGGATTTATGGAAGCCATTTCTATAGCTAAGTCCATTGAAATCAAGCATAATAATTATAAAGTAAAACCAAATAAAGAACTAATAGCTATTGGATTTAGTAATATCGTTGGTTCCTTTTTTCAAACATATCCGGCAACAGGTGGTTTTGCCAGAACAGCGGTCAATGATCAGGCTGGCGCAAAAACACCTTTAAGTTCTTTGATCGCGGCTTTAATTATAGCCATAAGTTTGCTGTTTTTAACGCCGGCATTTTATTATTTGCCAAAAGCTGTTTTAGCGGCAATTATAGTTGTTGCGGCCTATGGGTTATTAGATTTTTCCATGCCAAAAAAATTACTTTCTTTTAATTTGAGAGATCTGATTATTTTAAATGTAACCTTATTCGTGACTATTTTTATAGGTATTAAAGAAGGAATATTATTTGGTGTAATATTATCTCTCGTTATGTTAATATATAAATCTACCAAACCACATATCGCCATATTGGGTAATGTACCGGGTACTTCTTTTTATAGAAATATTAAAAGGTTTAAGAATTTGAGTATCAATACAGAAATTTTAATTGTCCGATTTGACGCCCAACTCCATTTCGCAAACACTACTTATTTTAAGGATAAATTACAGGAGTTTGCAAAACAGAAGGGAGATAGTCTTAAACTAATAATTATTGATGGAGAAAGCCTAAATGCATTGGATAGTAGTGCAATTTATGCTTTAGATGAAATACACGACTATTTTACAAGGTTAGAGGTGATCGTAGCTTTCACAGGTTTGAAAGGTCCGGTAAGGGATGCTTTGGGGCATTCTGGTTTAATAAAAAAAATTAAATATGATCATTGTTTTATGAGTATTCAAGAAGCTATTGACTCCTATGAGAATAAAAACCTTCAATTTTCTAAAAATTATGGCTTTCAGGAATATATTAAACAAACGAATCGTTAATAATTTTAGCGTATCTTTACGTAACAACAGTTACATTAAGTATTTTTGACATTGGCTAACTTTGTTCAAATCAAAAACTTAATTACTAATAAATCAAAACAATATGAAAGTAGAGCAATTATTTACAGGATGTCTTGCCGAGATGGCGTACTATATAGAATCCAATGGAGAAGCAGCAATTATTGACCCATTGAGAGAAACGGATCCTTATGTAAGAATGGCGGAAGCAAATAAAGCCAAGATAAAATACATATTTCTAACACATTTCCATGCTGATTTTGTTTCGGGTCAATATGATTTAGCTCAGATAACAGGTGCTAAAATAATATTTGGACCGAATGCAACAGCGGATTATGATATTTATAACGGTAAAGATGGAGAAGAATTTCCGTTAGGAAATGGAAAAATCACCTTGTTGCATACACCAGGTCACACCATGGAATCTTCGTCTTATTTAATAACAGATGGAGATGGCAACACTCCTTATATCTGTACGGGAGATGCCTTATTTATAGGAGATGTTGGTCGTCCTGACCTGGCCGTAAAACAAGGTACTTTAACCGAAGCCGATCTGGCGGGTCATCTGTTCGATTCCTTACGAAATAAAATTATGCCTCTGCCTAATGATATTATTGTTTATCCAAATCATGGTGCAGGGTCTGCTTGTGGTAAAAACATGAGCTCAGAAACTTTTGATACACTTGGAAATCAAAAGAAAACGAACTATGCACTTCGTGCTGATATGACGAAAGAGGAATTCGTAAATGAAGTGACTACCGGTTTAAAGCCTCCACCTCAATATTTTCCGAATAATGTAAGAATGAATAAATCTATAAATACGAGTATTGATGAGATTATTCATAAAGGATCAACACCTATTGATGCGGCAACCTTTAAAGAAATGAGTGAGCAAAAAGATGTTTTGGTAATTGATACTCGTTCAAAAGAATCGTTTACGGATGAAGGTACGGTGCCGGGAGCATGGTATATTGGTTTAGATGGTACTTTTGCCCCATGGGTTGGTGCTTTGGTTAAAGACATCAATCAAAAAATAATTGTCATAGCCGAAGATGAAACAAGAGTAAATGAAATTGCTATTCGATTCTCAAGAGTTGGATACGACAATACACTTGGTTACCTATTTGGAGGTATGACAAATTGGAAAGATCACGGTTATCCTGTAGATAAAATAGGAAGTATATCTGCACATGAATTTGTGGAACAAATAGCTGCAGGATCAATGGAAAAACCGTTAGATGTTAGAAAAGAATCTGAATATCTATCAGAGCATGTGGTTGGAGTGGAAAATTTCCCGCTTGACTTTATTAATAGTAATTTCGCTGAAATTGATACGAAAAAAGAGTACTTTCTACAATGTGCTACAGGTTATCGATCGTTGGTTGCCGCTTCAATTTTTATGGCAAACGGTGTTGAAAAAGTTACTGATGTTAGAGGAGGGATGACAGATATTAAAGAAACACAAGCTCCGTTAACGGACTATGTTTGCCCAACAACATTATTATAATAATATTAACCTGGTTGAACAAAAAAGAGAGTTTTTTACTCTCTTTTTTGTTTAATTTTGTACACTACATAAAAAAATCATTAAAAATGAAATCAATTATTACAAAAATTGCATTTCTGATAATCTTAAGTATCGGGTTTATTAGTTGTGCACAGAACACTAAATCGGAAACAAATACTATTGAAACAAAAGGAGATATAGTTGTTTCACTTATTTCCCCAAATGATTTAAATGCAAAATTAGGAGATATTCAGTTGATCGATATCAGAACTCCTAAGGAATATGCCGAAGGACATTTAGCTAATTCTGTAAATATTAATTTCTACGATGCTACATTTGCTGATGACATGAATAAATTAGATAAGGATAAAGTATTGTATATTTATTGTAGAAGTGGAGGGAGAAGCGGTAAAGCGTCTAAACAACTTGAAAAAATGGGTTTTACAAGGGTGTACGATTTACAAGGAGGAATTATCAACTGGAATAAGAATAGCCTGGAGATTGTTAAATAACAAATTTACTTTTATATGAAAAATTATGGTTTTTTACTCGTCTTTATTTTGATCTTGAGTGGATGCACAAAAACTTTATCAGAAGAACAGAAGGATAAATATATAACTGAGGGTAAAGAAATGGCTTTGGCGACAGCAAATAAATTGGGAAGTAACCTAAGTCAAAAAATGAAAGAAGGAGGGGTAAAGGAAGCTGTTCCTTTTTGCAATACAATGGCCAATCCTTTAACTGAAGAAATGTCTAAGAAGTACAATGCAGAGATTAAAAGAACTTCCGACAAATTGAGAAATGACAAGAATAAACCTAATGAGGAGGAGAACAAAATAATAGATTATTATAAAAAAGCGTTGGAAGCTAATAAACAATTAGAGCCTGTTGTTGAAATAGATGCATCTGGAAATCCACATTTCTATGGCCCGATCATTATGCAAAAAAAATGTTTGGCCTGTCATGGCTCTGTTGGTAAGGAAGTATCTGTGAAGACGGATTCTTTAATTAAGTCTTATTATTCAAATGACAAAGCCATAGGATTTAAGGAAGGTGATTTAAGAGGAATTTGGAGCATAACATTTTCAAACTAAAATAGGATGGAGACAATTGAAATAGTAAATTTAAAATGTGGTGGTTGTGTTAATACTGTAAAAAAGGGTCTTTTATCTATTGAAGGTGTAAATGAGGTTGAAGTAGATCTGGAAAACTCTAAAGTTACGGTACGAACGGAAGATGAACAAATTCTTGTTAAAGTAAAAGAAAAGCTTTCAAAAATGGGCTATCCGGAAATTGGACACGCGAATACCGTAATACATAAAGCGAAATCCTTTGTTAGCTGCGCCTCTGGTAAAATAACTTCAGAAACATAATTAATTATGGCATCCTTTAACCAAATAATACAACAGGATGTACCTGTATTGGTTGATTTTAAAGCAGATTGGTGTGCTCCATGTAAGATGATGACACCAATTTTAAAACAAGTAAAACAGAACTTAAAAGATCAGATCAAAATAATTAAAATTGATATTGATAAGAATCCCGCTGTTGCTCAGAAATATGCGGTTAGGAGCGTTCCCACAATGATTTTGTTTAAACAAGGAAAAGCAGTTTGGAGACAATCAGGAGTCTTACAGTCAAATCAAATCATTACAATAATTAATACCCATATTTAAGATTTGTTAGAGTTAATAGTTTTTTTACCTTTATTTCATTTTTCAAAATAAATATTTTAAGGAATGAAGGTAAATGAAATTGTAAAGAATAGCTTTCACCAACTTGCTTCTTCGAATGCGTTAACAGAGGAAATTGATAATATAGGGACGGTCCAAGATTTTGAAAAGAACACCGTTCTCTTAAAGGAAAATTCATATGTCAAAGTTATTCCTTTAGTTATCTCTGGCTTAATAAAAATTTATAAAGAAGAAGAAAACGGCAATGAAGTACTTCTATATTATATTAAACCGGGAGAAACCTGCATCGTATCGGTTATGGCTGGTGAGAAAGGGGAGAAGGCAAATGTAAAAGGTGTGGTAGAGGAAGATTGTTCTGTCATATTGATCCCCAGTGATCAACTATATAAATTACGTAAAAATCACCCAAACTGGAACTTATTTATTTATAAGCAATTTAATGATAAATTTGACGAGGTAGTAGAGATGGTTAAGGTCCTGACTTTTTCGAACAAAGAGAAAAGACTCGAAGATTTTTTGAGAAGAAAAGCAAGCCTCAATGAATCAAAAGTTGTCAGAAAATCACATCAGGAAATTGCCAATGAATTAGGTTCTTCAAGAGAAGTTATCTCCAGGCTTCTTAAAAAATTAGAGAATGAAGGTAAAATAGAGATATCTTTAAGAAAAATTAAGATTTTGTAATTTTTTTTGTGACAATTATCACATGTATTCTATTCTAATCTCGATAGTTTAGTGCAGAATCAAGTAATTTAATTTCACCGAGTTCAATATACTATCTAACTAAAATTTTTAAAAAATGTCAAACCACCATCAATTATTGATCATAGGAGGAGGTACTGCCGGAATAATGGTTGCATCACAAATTAAAAAAGCTAATCCAAGTTTTGATATTGGATTAATCGAGCCTGCAACCACTCACTATTATCAACCAGCATGGACTTTAGTGGGAGCGAATACTTATGATTTCGATAAAACGGCACGTAGTATGTCTTCTGTTATGCCCAAAGGAGTTAATTGGATCAGAGAATTTGCCGATAAATTTGATCCCGAAAATAATAGTATGACCACAAAGAATGGCAACAAATATACTTATGATTATCTAGTGGTATGCCCTGGTTTAAGAATGGCACCTGAATTGGTTAAAGGATTGACCGAAGCAATGGATAAAGGGGTAGTCTGTAGTAATTATACCAACCCTAATCATACCTGGGAAGTATTAAAAAACTTTAAAGGGGGTACCGCACTTTTTACCATGCCTACAACACCTATCAAATGCGGGGGAGCTCCTCAAAAAATCATGTATCTGGCAGATGAACATTTTAAAAGAACAGGTGTTCGAGATAAGACCAATATTCTGTTTGCGATCCCGGGAGGAGTTATTTTTGCCGTGAAACCAATTGCTAAAACATTAATGACGGTGATAGATAAAAAAGATATTAATATTCGATTTTTCCATAAACTGGTGGAAATAGATGCAAAAAAACAAATTGCCTGGTATGAGATCGATAAAGATCTGGATGCCGGAGGCTGTGTAATTATGTCTGACGATGACACCAAAACTTTGGATAAAGATATACAGTATAATTATAAAGCGGCGAAAACTACTAAAAAAGGGGATAGGTATGGCATTCACTTTGATATGTTGCATTTGGCACCTCCTCAAGCTTCTCCTGAATTTATTGCAAATTCTCCCCTTGCAACTCCTGAGGGATGGTTATCGGTAGATGACAAAACCATGCAGCATAAAAAATTCAGTAATGTTTTTGGATTAGGAGATGTGGCACAATTACCTACCGCAAAAACCGGAGCGGCTATCAGAAAACAAGTACCTGTAGTAGTTGCAAATATTTTTAAGATGACTGAGAGTAACGCTTTAGCAAATAAAACTTACGATGGTTATTCCTCCTGTCCTTTGGTTACCGGGTATGGTAAAATGGTGTTAGCTGAATTTGATTATAGTAAAGAATTTAAACCTGACCCTAAGCTAAAACAGTTTCCGTTAATGGTGAGTGATTCGTCAAAAGAGCATTGGAGGTTGTGGATATTGAAAAAATATTTACTTCCCTATTTGTACTGGAATAAAATGTTAAAAGGAGTCAATGTATAATATTCTATGCTGTGACTTTCATCACTGCTTTTTTGTGAAATTGATTATATCTTTACGCTATATAAACATATAAAATAATATTAATATGAAAAAAAATGTTGGATCAGTAGATAAAGTTATACGATTTATAATTGCAATTGTTGCGGTATATGTTGCGTATAAAGGAATGGTAGCAAGCCCTTGGGATTATGTGCTTTATGCTGTTGGAGCAATTATGGTCTTGACTGCGCTATCAGGCAGATGTCCTATTTTTTCAATTTTTGGACTTAATACCTGTAAGGTAAAAGAAAAGTAAATAATCATTAAAAATCAGAATGTCATTTCGACATCTTAAATCTTCACAATAAATCGAGTAAAATATTTAGCTTAAAATATTCCCTTTTCTCCCTTTCGAAATGATTTTTCTGATTTTAGTTTTTCAATAAAAATAGTTTGTGACAAGCTGATTGAGTACGGCAAAGACCATATAAAAGTAGCTGTTATACTACTCTTTTTTATATAAACTTTCCTTGGATATACTTACTTACTATCATAAATAGAACCCCACAAAGTATCCAGGCCGGAAGTGTAAGAAAGGATAAAAAGATATCGTATTTAATTGAAATAAAAGAAAATAAAACGATTGATCCTACCCATGAAATTAGAACAGCAGGATTATACTTTAGACCTGCTTTTTCAGCATAGAATTTTTTGATTCCAAAATTTTCAGCATAGAAGTGTTCAAAAACAATAATTGCACCGATTGGTGCTAGAAGAAATCCATAAAAAGCAACAAAATCAAGTAACTTCATTGCAAATGCTGGAAATAATCCTGCTATTGTTGCAATGGTACCGGCAATAATTGTCACCCAAAAAGTAGATACCTTAGGGATAATTGCCTGAAATGCCAAACCAGCTCTATAAATAGTTGGATTGGCAGTTGTCCACCCTGCAATAATTACAGTGATAATCCCGAAAATCCCAATTGCGTTATATGCCAAGGGTCCGGGTGCTACGGTAGGCGCAACACCGTTAGTTAACATCATCTGTGCTTCAGAGGTGTTCAAATATACCGCGTATAATAACGCTGCTGCTATCCAGGCCATATAATGTCCTATATACATCCCGGCGGCAGTGGTCCAACCGGCCTTTTTACTTTTTGCAAAACGAAAAACGGAGAGATCAGACATACCAATATGCATTGCAGCATTGGCAAACCATGACCAAAATACAACATGCCAAAAGGTAAATTTTATCTGTCCTGGAAAAGGATCACTTCCCTCTCCCCAGATTGCCCAAAATTCAGAAAAACTACCCACACCTAACTGCGTTAATGCGACAATTCCGCATGCCAGAAAAGCCAAAACTATGAATGGAGACATCCAGTTTGCCGCTTTAGCGACAGTATTAAAACCTTTTGCTGCAACTATAGAGATGACAGCTCCAATAATTATTACTATAATGACCCAAGTAAAACTATTTGGCAAGGTATCTGTTAGCTTCGGCATTTCCATATTAAATGGAATTCCAACAGCAGTTGCTGAAACTGTGATCATTGCTCCCGCAAGAAAACAAAAGAGCAATCCATTTGCTAAATTATAACCAATAACAAGCTTTTTACCACTAATTTTCTCTAAATGATAATATAATGTAAGGCGATGCTTTACTGCTATATCCGCTGTTAAAAAGCGCCAGCTCAAAACAGCTAAGAGATTTCCTAATAACAATCCAATAATTAAATCGAAGGCACTAACTCCGGCTGTTAAAAATAGTGGGCCTATCATAAATTCTGTTCCTGCAGCATGTTCTCCAGCATACATTCCTAAAAAATGTTTCCAACTTTTGAGTTTAGATTCGGGTACAGGAGTTCTTTCAAATTCTCCTTCTGTACTCAGTATAAATTCTTCTTCATTAGAATATTTTAAGTTGGTTTCCTGGGTCATACTATAATTAATTTAGATTTTATTAAAGGGATAATTTAGATAATAATTTATAATTCTTAGGTCAGCTTTAAAGAATACAATTTTTGTAATTGATAATTTTCTTTTAAAAATTTCTTATTCAATCCTTTTTTAGATATGACCATTGCCGCTCCTAGAGCGGATCCCAGAGGGGATTTAGTGGTGATTACCTTATATTTTCTAAAATGATGCCCCATCAATTTTACGAAAATATCGTTGTCAATGAATCCACCTTCCAAGTATATTTTTTTGATTATTGTATGAGAAATTGCCATTTTGAGTGTGGTAACTTGCAACTGGATCAATTCTATCATCAATTGATGAAAGGCCTCTTCAAAGGAGACAAATTGAGATAAGTCTGTCTTATCAACATCGTTTTTTCTAATTCGGATACTTTCAAAATTGAATTTATTCATCTTGCTTTTCTTCAACTTTGAGTATAATTTCAGATCAAATTTTACTTTTCTATGATAACCGAATTTTTTATCGAAATATTCACTTAATCTTTTTACCTGTAATTTGTATTCATAGCCCATAAAGAAGCGGGTTGCTTTTACTCGACCACCATCAATCTGCAAATAGTTCAAACAATTATTTTTAATGTCTGCCTCGGTTAATTTTGTATCGTTGAACGGATTTAAAGTAACACTCCAAGTACCGGTCGAAACTAATAAAAATGGACTTTTTTCGCTGTAAATGTATGGCAATAAGGCAGATGAGCTATCATGAATTCCTACACCAATTTTAATGTTTTTCTTTTTGTACACCATATTGATGCTGGTCCGTGTGGATACAATTGGCGGGAATAATTGATCTATTTTTTCATTATAAACCCAATCGTGATAATCTTTCTTATTTAAATTCCAAAGTGCGGTATGACAGCCCAAACTAGTGTATTCACACAAAGGAATTCCTGTAAAGAGATAAGAAATGTATTGTGGAAAATGTAAAGAATACTTTATCTTTTTAAAAATATTTGGTTTCGTTTTTTTTATCCAATATAATTGCAATCCCGAGTTCATCATTCCTGATTTAGGTGCTCCTGTTTCTACAGAAATGTCACCATAAGTTTGATCGAACTCATCAATTATTTCTTGCGGCAATGGCTTTAAATAATTATATAGAGGTGTTAGTACTTTACCTTCCTTATCTAAATGGACTAAACTAGCTCCATAAGTAGAAAAGTTTACCGCTTTGACATCGTATTTTTCAGAGGTTAAAATATTAGCGAATAGAGATTCAATCCAATTTTGTAGTGCTTGCAGATCTTCTGTAGGAAAGCCATCCTCATCAACAATTTCATCAAATTCCTTATATTCTTTGTATACTTCTTGATATTTGGAATCGAATAAGAAAAACTTTTTATTCGTTTTTCCTATGTCAAAAACAGCAGTAACCTTTTGCTTCATTGTTGAATTCATATTATAATCCTGTAGCTAAAGTATGCGTTCCTCTCTCTTTGATCAATGTTTTTCGAATTTCAAATTTTCGGTATGCCTGTAATGGGTTTTTAGTGCCACCACTATTTATTCTAGCTTGTGCAACTAATGGGCGTACATCTGTACGATAAGCCTCCTGTAAAATTTCTTGACATAGTACAACGTCATTGTTCATCTGGGCATCTTTTAATTTTTTCTGATCTACCAATAATGCCTGTGCATAGGCGATTAATATTGCCTCTAAAGACTGCATGATATCTTCAAGAGGATCTTTGATATTATGACTCGCATCGATCATCCATGCCAAATCCGGGTTTTGTGTATTATTCTGCATCCCATAAACCAATTCATTAAAAATTAAAAATAAAGCGTAGGGTTTTATGGATCCCACCGTAATATCATCATCACCGTATTTACTATCATTGAAATGAAAACCTCCTAATTTACCTTTTAACATTAGGGTTGAAACAATTTGTTCAATATTTGTGTTGGGAAGGTGATGGCCCAAATCTACTAAACTATAAGCCCTATCACCACAAGCGTTTGCTAGCATAAAAGAGGTTCCCCAATCTTGAATTACTGTACTGTAAAAGTTAGGCTCATAGGGTTTGTATTCAATAAACATCTTCCAATCATGAGGCATATTTGTATAAATTTTCTTCAAACTGGATTCAGTGTTTTGTAGAGCTAATTGAAAATTATTTTGACCGGGAAAAATAGATCCATCTGCCAACCAAACAGTTAAACTCTTTGACCCTAATTTATTGCCAATATTAATTACATCGATATTATGTTGAATGGCTTGATCTCTTATCGCAGAAGAAATATTACTCAAGGAACCAAACTTATAACTCTCTTTATTACTTGGCTGATCTTGAAAAGTATTCGAATTCACAGCATCAAAAATAATATCATTACTTGCTGCCAATTCTTTAATTGCCTTGTAATCACTTGGAATATCCCATGGAATGTGTAGTGATATTGCCCCAGCCGATCTTGTTAAAGCATTTAAAATTCCAATATCAGCAATTTTTTGCTCCAGACTAGCAGGCTCTCCTCCATAAGAAAATCTCCCAAACCTTGTTCCACCCGCTCCTAAGGCCCAACTAGGTATTGCTACTTGGAAATCTTCAATTTTTTTAACTATAACTTGTGTATTTTTTTCAGATTTTATGAGTTTATTTTGAAGCGTTTCAAATTCATTCTGATGATCAGTTAAACTCTTTTTATTGAATTCCTTAATTTGTTCAGTGGATAAGATCATCTTTTTTAATTATTGGTTAATTGTTCTAGAAAAAAAATTGCTCACTAGCCATATACACAAATATATTAAAGGATTTAGAATTTCTTAAAAATTTCCACTAACCTTTTGTGCGATTTCTAAAATACTGAAATGTTTGGCATTAAGAAATTCTTTATTTTTCAAACTATCTGTATGTCCTTTAATTATATCTTAGTCTTGGTTCCTTGTTCTTTTAGCACAGCTGTCTTTTATCTTACAAAAGCATTTGCCATGCCACCATCGACGTTGATAATATTACCTGTACTTTTATTTAAAATAGCCACCAGAGTAAATACAGCATTCGCAATGTCACTTGGATAAATAATTTCATTTAATAAATTTCTCTTTGCATAATGAGCAGGTAATTCTTCAACGGTAATCCCATAGGCTTTTGCTCTGCCTTCTGCCCATTCACCTTCCCAAATCTTACTTCCAACAATAACACCATCCGGGTTTATAACATTAACTCTGACTTTATCAGTAGCAAGTTCAGTCGCTAATAATCTAGACATGTGTTGTTGAGCAGCTTTTGCGGTTCCATAGGCAATATTATTTGGTCCTGCAACCAATCCATTCTTACTGGCTATATTTACGATATTTCCTCCAAGCTTTTGTTTCCTAAAAATTTTTATTGCTTGTTTTGCTAATTCAAATTGCCCTTTTACCAAAACATCCTGAAGAATATCCCAATCCTTATCGGTTGTTTCCTCAATTGGCTTTGATATTGCTAAACCGGCGCTGTGAACCACAATATCAACTCCACCAAAAGTTAAACAGGCTTGCTTATAAGATTCCTTAATAGAATTACTATCAGTTACATCACTCTGCACATAAATAGCAATATCATTTTTATAGCTTTGAACAGCTTCTTGTAATCTTTCCTCAGAGAGATCTGTTAAAATAACATTTGCTCCTTCTTCAGCTAACTTATCAGTAATAGCTTTCCCTATTCCTCCACCTGCACCAGTAACCAATGCCACCTTTCTTGATAAAGGTTGTTCTTTTGGCATACGTTGTAGTTTGGCCTCTTCTAACAACCAATATTCTATGTCAAAAGCTTCTTGTCTGGGTAAGGAAGTGTATTCAGAAATTGCTTCTGCGCCACGCATTACATTAATCGCATTAAGATAAAATTCACTTGCAACACGAGCAGTTTGTTTATTTTTTGCAAAACTGAACATACCGACACCAGGATATAATATGATAACCGGATTGGCATCTCTGACGGAGGGGCTATTTGGTTTTTTACAAGTATTATAATAGTCGTTGTATTCCTTGCGATAAATCTCAAATGCAGGTTCTATTTTTTTATAGATCGCTTCGACATCACTTACATCATCGGTCGGATCAAGATTTAAAATCAGCGGCTGTATTTTAGTTCTTAAAAAATGATCAGGGCAGGAAGTTCCCATTGGGGCTAATCTGTTCAGATCATTGCTATTAATATATTCTAAAACTACTTCATCATCAGTAAAATGGCCTATCATTGTATTTTCAGAAGAACACAATCCCCGTAAGATCGGCGCAAGTTGAGCTGCTTTATCTAACCTCTCTTTTTTTGCTAATCCTTGTATTTTTTGTCCCCCAAAAACTTCTCCGTTCTCTATGATCTTATTTTCAATATATGATGAAGCTTGTTCTATGACTTCCAAACTGTTTATATAGCAGTCATAAGACGTATCTCCCCATGTAAATAAACCGTGACTCCCTAAGACTATTCCTCTTATATCCGGATTTTCTTCCAAACATTTTTCTAACTGCAAAGCAAGATCAAAACCGGGCCTTTGCCAGGGTACCCATCCCATTGTATCCCCCCAAATCTCTTTGGTTATTTTTTCACTATCCTTAGCTGCTGCTATAGCAATTAAAGCATCCGGGTGTAAATGATCTATATGTTTAAATGGTAATAAGCCGTGCAAGGGTGTATCTATTGAAGGAGCTTTACTTTCAAGGTCGTAAATACAATGATTAAATAAACCGACCATTCTGTCTTCATCTTTTAAGCCTTTATACACATTTTTCAGAGCTCTTAACCTCTTCGTAAATAAACCAGCAATACCACTCCTGGTTAAGGTGCCAATGTCTCCACCGGAACCTTTAACCCACATTACCTCTACATCTTCATTGGTCAGCGGATCTTTTTCCATTGTTTTACAACTTGTGTTCCCACCACCATAATTAGTGATACGGAGATCCTGACCTAAAATATTAGATCTATACAAGAATAAAGCCACTTGATCGCTACCTAATTTTTCTGCTTTTTTGTCCTCCCACAAGTAATCTACGTGTTTAAAAATATTCTGTGCTCCTACCATCAATATTTGATTTTATTATTGAGCCTAAAGATATTTCTAATCAATGGTTATCACCACTTAAAATTTACTTTATATTGATACAATTATGACGAGCTGTTTTTATATTTTGAATAGGGCAACGACCCATTAATACATTCCTCTAAAACAAAAGGGTAGCTCCAATCAAGAAATTTCGAGTTGCCTGAGGATAGTAACCTGCCCCATCCAGCGTTATTGTTTCACCGGGCACAGACCATGTATCGTCATAAGTATAATAATATCCATTCGAAACATATTCTACATTAAAAATGTTATTGATTAATGCATTTAAAACAATAGATTTAAGAACTTTTTTAAACTTGATCTGATAATTCACATTGATATCATTTACAAAATAGCTCTCTAATTTAGAGTTTTCATTATCAAGATTGGCCATGTATTGTTCTCCTACATACTTAGACAAAAGGGATATTTGTAAATCACTTATGGGCAAGTAGTTGAACGAACTGCCAAAAACAATATTGGGCGAGAAGGCAATATTTGTTTCTCCTAAGTTTATGAGTTCACCATCCCAGGAAACATTAATATCCAAATTTTTATTGGTGCTTAATGAAAGATTAGGCTGAATGGTAAAATGTTTAGAGATAAAAATATTTGCATCTATCTCTAATCCCAGTCTGTAGCTGTCACCAACATTGGCTCTAATAGGAGCGCCAACGTCATCTAATTCGCCAGTGAGTACCAACTGATCTTTGTACCTCATATAATAAAGATTAGAACTAATGTTTACCTTTTCCTTGTTAATACGCCAACCTAACTCGAAGTCATTCAGAGTTTCAGGTTTTGGATCGCCGTTTTCATAATCCGTTCTATTAGGTTCTCTATTTGCTCTGGCATAGGAGAAATACAAATTGTTCCAGGTATTAATATTATACGTTATCCCGGCCTTAGGATTGAAAAAGAAAAAGGAATCGTTTATTTCTCCAGACGCAACACCGCTGGCTCTATAGTTAACGGTTCGGATCTGCATATCGGCAAACAAATTCCAATTTTTTGCCACGGCAAACTTTACTTTTGCAAAAGTGTTAAAGTCATTTTTATCGCCATAATTATCGTAATATCGATCTCTAATTTCACTATTGCTTGCATATCTGGCCCAAATTACTTCTCCAAAATGATCCCCTTCATATTTGTTCCAAGCGCCACCAAATGTTAAATTAAAATCATTATTGTTCGTATAAAATAGAGAGAAAGTTGTTCCATAAAAATCATTATCAAGCCATTTTCTTCTTATCAAATCGGTAGTATTGATCGTTTCCCCACCAATATTAATTTCCTCAAAACCATAATCTTCAAAATCCTGATCTTCTTCGTACTGTTCATAATATCCCCTTCCCCATGTATAATGTAAGGCAATATTCGATGACCATCTTTCCGTATAATTTTCGCTCCAGATTAATTGAAAATGGTCTTGGTTATAATGATCCACTTGATTGTCATAAGTATAATAATTAAAGGTCCTGTCAGTTTCTAAGGTTTCGGCATCTACACCGTACCAGGATTGATAAGTTTCCTCAAATCCACCAAATGCCAAAGCTTTTATCAAAGTGTTATCATCAACATAAGAGGCTTGTAAAAAATAGGATTTTAGATCTGAAGTTGCTCGATCGACATACCCGTCCGAAGAAATTTTTGATAAACGACCGGCAATTTCAAAATGGTCTCCCAATTTTCCCGTACTGAATTTGAGATTATATTTTTGTGTGTTAAAGGATCCAAAGGAAGTGTTTAATTGCGCAAAAGCGCTTTCATTAATGGCATCTGTTAAAAGATTGATGCTGGCGCCAAATGCACCCGCTCCGTTAGTAGAAGTTCCCACCCCACGTTGCAATTGTAAATTTTCTACTGAGGATGAAAAATCCGGAAGGTCCACCCAATAAGTACCCATGGACTCTGCATCATTATATGGAATACCGTTTATAGTTACATTTACTCTGGTAGCATCACTTCCTCGCACTCTTATACCCGTATATCCAATTCCGGCTCCGGCATCTGATGTTGTAATAACATTGGGCATATAATTCATCAAGATTGGGATATCCTGTCCTAAATTACGTTTGGAAATTTCTTCTTTAGTAAGATTGGAAAATGTTACAGGTGATTCAGAATTTACTCGAACTGCTTTTACAACCACTTCATTCAAAAGATTGATCGTGTCTTTTTTACGATCTTCTTGTGCTGTAGCAAATACAGGTAACAAAATTAAGAGAAAAAATAGTACTTTCTTCATTTTAAAATAAATTTAAAACGAATAAAAAGAGGTAATTATTCGGTGATATTATTCCTTTTTAATCCAGAATGACATCGTACAATTCCTAAACAGCATTACCTGTTCTAGGTTCAATGGGTATGATCTCAGCTTGTCCTCGTTGATTTATCATCTCACGATCCATCAACGGTCAATTTTAGCACCCCTTTATGAGAACAGTGCAAAAGTAAAAACTATTTCGGAAATCATTGACTTCAAAACCATTATTTTTTCTTAAAAATTGTAATTTTATATCCCTTAGATTTATTAACAACTAAACTTTATATGTCTTCTATTTTTAAAAACAGTGCATCAAAACTACCCAATGTATCTACCAGTATTTTTGCAATAATGAGTAGTTTGTCAAATGAACAAAATGCGATTAATTTATCGCAAGGCTTTCCGAATTTTCCGGTATCAGAAGAGTTGATCAATTTGGTGTCAAAAGCCATGAAAGATGGATATAATCAATATTCTCCGATGTCCGGGATAATTGAACTCCGTGAAACTATTGCTGATAAAATGGCTAATTTGTATGGGGTAAATTATGATCCGGAAACGGAGATAACAATTACAGCTGGTGCAACGGAAGCGATCTATGGAATAATTTCTGCTTTTGTAGCCAAAGATGACGAGGTAATTATTTTCGCTCCGGCTTATGACTGCTATGATCCTACGATACGGTTTAATGGAGGAAAAACGATTGAAATTGAATTAAAAGCACCTTACTTTAAGGTGGATTGGATAAAGGTAAAAGCTTGTATTTCTGAGAAGACTAAAATGATAATTATTAATACGCCTCACAACCCTACAGGTACAGTTTTATCAGTAGAGGATATGCAAACTTTAGAAAATTTGGTTAAGGACACTAATATAATTATTCTTTGTGATGAGGTATATGAGCACATCATTTTTGATGGAATAAAACATCAAAGTGTATCACGTTATAAAGGCTTGGCCGAGAGAAGTTTTACAGTAGCCAGCTTTGGAAAAACGTTTCACAGTACTGGCTGGAAGTTAGGTTATTGCACTGCTCCCAGGGAGTTGATGAGGGAGTTTAGAAAAATCCATCAATTTATTGTGTTCTCGGCCAACCACCCAATACAGAGAGCCTTGGCAACCTATATGAAGAACTCGGAAAATTATATGGAATTGCCCGATTTTTATCAGAAAAAAAGAGATTTCTTTTTAAATGCTATCAGGGGTACGAAATTCACAAGTATTCCATCCAAAGGCACATATTTTCAACTACTTGGCTATGAATCGATCGCAGAGGAGAATGATTTTGATTTTGCAGTGCGTTTAACAAAGGAAAAGAAAATAGCTTCGATACCAATCTCTGTTTTTTACAAGAATAAAAAAGATAACAAACTTTTACGTTTTTGCTTTGCAAAAGATGAGGAGACCTTATATAGAGCAGCTGAAATTTTAAATCAAATAGGACGCTAACCGGGTAAGATCATCGAAATGCACAGAACATCCTTTTTCCTTTAGTTTTTCTCTATGTGGTATCCCAATACCAATAAATGTTAATCCTAAGTTTTTAGCGGTTTCTAGGTCCCATACACCGTCTCCAACAGAAACAATTTCATCAAACTCCCTCACCTTGAAATATTCTTTTGCATTTTCTATTGCCTGTAAAACAAAAGTTTCACGATCAAAACTAATGGATGAAGTAGCAATTAAACTTTCCTCATACCATATTTCACATTGATCCAATTTTAACTTTGCGGGTCTCAGTAACGATCCAGTTGCAAATGCCACGGCGCAATTAGCATCTAACAGATCGATCACACAATTTTTGGCTCCTTCTATTTCTGAAACAGGAGGGTGTTTGATAAGTTCGTTGTACAATAGGCCTTCAAATTCGTTTAAAAGATCTTTATTATAAGCTTGGCTAAAATTGTTTTCATAATTCCATTTCAAGCCATAACTATCTGTATGGTATTTATAACTTGAAAAATCCATATCAACATTTTTGATCCCCATAAGGTTCAAGCATTCTCCAACCACTTTATGATACAATGAGACACTGTCAGTTAAGGTACCATCAATATCAAAAACCACTAATTTATTAGGGAGATTCATTTGTTCTCAATTTTAAACAATATTACAAAATTTATTACCTTTAAAAAATGGAATATCTTTTAAAGGCAGCGATTTTACAAACTGATTTAATTTGGAAAAACTCAAATCAAAATCGAATAAATTTTTCAACTAAAATTGATGAATTATCCAATGACGTTGACCTCATTGTTTTGCAGGAAATGTTTACTACTGGTTTTACAAGTCAGGCACAAAATGCATTTGAATCTATGGATGGAGAAACCATTCAATGGATGCTTAAAAAATCTCATGAAAAAGAAGCATTACTTATTGGGAGTCTCATAATTCAGGAAGATGAAAAATTTTTTAATAGACTCATTGTTGCTTTTCCAGATGGGGAACTAAAATATTATGATAAAAGACATTTGTTTTCCTATGCTGGTGAAGATAAGGTTTTTACAGCTGGAAACTCAACATTGGTTTTTGATTATAAGGGATTTAAAATTTGTCCTTTGGTTTGTTATGACCTGCGTTTCCCCGTGTGGTCAAGAAATACGGAGGGCATTGATATTCTGATTTATGTTGCCAATTGGCCGAAGCCTAGAATAAATGCATGGGATATTTTATTGAAAGCGCGTGCCATTGAAAATTTATGTTATGTCATAGGGGTCAACCGACTAGGGAAGGACTATAATAATTTGGAATATATAGGTCATTCTGTCGTAATTGATGCTATGGGAAAGCCTGTTTTGAATTTTGAAGAAGATCAGGAAATGACAAAAACCATTACTTTATCTAAGGATCATATCAAAAACACAAGATCAAAATTTGGATTTTTAGAGGATAGGGATGAATTTGAGATTGTGGTTTAGTATCAGGTATTTCGAATTTTCGATGCATTAGATTAGCAGTTCACTCGAATTATGTATTGAACAATAAATAAGTGTTCACTAATTACTCCGGACTCACTATTGCATCCTTAATCACTTTTTCCGTTCTTTTAAATAAGGCATCAAAAGGCATGGAATCGCACTTAATCGGTTCATGTACTTCAAAGGTAATCTTTACTCCAAGTTCCATTGGAAAAGCTCCGATGGAAGATAATTTCCAAGAATTATTTACTGTTAAAGGAACGACATATGAAGATGGTGCATTTTCAACAATCATTTTAAATCCATTTTCAGAAAATCTATTTGGAACTCCATTTTTACTTCTTGTCCCTTCTGGAAAAATCACAGCAGAACGATTGTTTATTTCAATATACTTACCAAATTCCATTAAAAGGCGTAGCGATTCTTTAGGCCTCTTTCTATCGATCAAAACAGAACCTCCTTTACGCAAATTATAAGAAATCCCAGGAAGGCCCTTACCCAACTCCTTTTTTGCGACAAAACTCGGATGGTATTTTCTCAAAAAAAAATGAATTGGTGATATATCATAAATATTTTGATGATTGCAAATAAAAACCAAGGGGCAATTTTCGGGAATGGATTGTTTGTTTGTAAATTTTATTCTGGTACCTAAAATATATAAACAGCTCAGTAAAATGAAGTTTAAATAATCCACGGAAATTTTATGTGCCTTATAACCTCCAATATTTAACGCTAGCAACTGTACTATATGGGAAATTAGAAAGGTAGAAATAAGAGCCACATAAAATATTACGCTTAGTGGATAGGATATCAGAATTTTAAAATATTTCATATATGGCGACCTTTATTAATTCATTTCTTTTAAAAAACGAAGATAGTGAATAAGATGCGAGGCATATTTTTTTTGGAATAGCCATAGCTATTTCAAAATAAAATTAACGAAGTAGATTGTTTACTATCTTCGTTCCTAAAGGTTTCTCAGCGGTTTTCCAATACATCTTCAAATTTTTTCGCATTATCCCGATAGGGCTTCAAAAACTTTCATTGTCTTGAAAAAACGCTGAAAATTTTAATGCGAATGAATTAATAAAGGTTGCCATAAGATAATTTCTTTTGATATTTACAGAATGTACAGAATAATTATGGTCAGCACAACTCTAAACAACTACAGCATCTTTAATCACTTTTTCCATTTTTTTAAATAATTCGTTGAAGGGCATGGAATCGCTTTTAATCGGTTCATGAATTTCGAAAGTGATTTTCAAAAATGTAGTCAAAGGCCAATAGCCATTTTCTAAAAGTTTCCAGGAATTATTTATAGTCATGGGAACAACATAGGACGAAGGTGTTTTTTTTATTAATATTTTAAGTCCGTTTTCTGAAAAGCGCTTGGGCACACCGTTTTTGCTCCGGGTACCTTCAGGAAATATTACTGCCGAGCGCTTGGTTTCTTCTATGTAAGAACCAAAATTACTCAGGGCTTTAAGCGCTTGTTTAGCGTCCTTTCTATCAATCAAAACGGAACCGCCTTTACTTAAATTATAAGAAACACTAGGAATTCCTTTTTCCAGTTCAATTTTTGAAACAAACTTTGGATGGTACTTACGTAAAAACCAAAATATTGGAGGGATATCATTTAAATTTTGATGGTTCGAAACAAAAATTAGGGGGACACCTTCAGGAAGGTTTTGTTTGTTTATAAACTTTAAACGAATTCCTAGAACATAGAGACTTTTTGTTAAACAAAAATTTAAATAGTCAACAACTACCTTATGTCCGCTATAACCTCCCAAATTAAACCCTAACCACTGCAATGGATGAAATACCAATAAAATAGAAAAGAATAAAATATAATACAAAATACTTAAAGGGTAGGAAATAAGTTTTTTCAAGAAGTTCATTTCAATTTCACTATAAGATTCTTATTTTTTTAAGCGATAGATTAAATTTTTTTTATTCTCATTCTCGTTCCACACTGACGCAAGAGAAAATGTGGTTAACCTTCCCGATGTTCATTGGTCAGGCTCTCTCACTCATTGTTCAATAATGTTTGCTATCAAACTGTATATTAAAACCTCATACGACTCCGATGAGGCAGACTTGTTTCTCATTCAATGTCAAGCCGATGAACTTTTAGTCGATAGTGGTTTAATTAAACCACTTGTCCCATGGAATCCTACTTAAAATAAAAAGTAATGCCACCCCATAATAAAGTGCAATTGTTTTGAATTTTGCCTTATCAGAACTTTTGTTTTTATGTTTAGAGAACCCAACAGTTATCAATACAACAGCTAAGATCATCATTAAAGGATGTTCCATAACAACAAGTCTAATTTCTGGGTCCTTCATAGCCTCACCCATACCATGCTCTTTTAAAAGTGCAAATTGTGCAGATGTAAAATACGCAACAAGACCTATGAGTAATTGAATGTGCGCTATAATAAGTGCAAATAGAGGAATACGAAGATCTTTCTCTTGAAACTCTTTATTCGAAGTGACTCCAATTATAGCATTACCTACAGCAATGATTAATATAAGGACTGTTATATAGGCCCATCCGGAATGTAACATAGTGATCATGATAAAATATTTTTTGATTTTAGATTGTAAAAGTAAGAATTAAACCCGAATTATGCGTTAGAACTTCGTTATGAGACTTGAAACTGGAATAAAACATAGTGTTTTATTAATTTCAGTATAGCACAGTTATGGTTAAATTAAAAAACTCAGCCCAGCGTTATGTTTTATTCCAGTTTCAAGTTGTAATAGATTTTCTAATGCCAAATTAGGGTTAAAAATAAAAAAACCCGCTCTATTATTTTAGAGCGGGAAATTTTAATTGTTTAGTAAGGAAATAAATAATTTACCATCTATATCGGATAGCAAAATTCCATGAGGTACCCCATCCAAAAAACACTCGGTTGTCGGTGTTAATTCCATTCCATTTGTCATCTCCATCTTCTAATTGATAATTTGTGTCAGATTCAGAAATATATAATTCGTTGAATAAATTATTTACATTAATACTAAAACCTAAGCTATTACCTTTTTTCATTAACCATCGATAAGATAATCTTGCATCTACCAGGTTGAATGAAGGCAATTCTAGAGACCCATCATGATCCGGATCAGAAAAATCTGTAACATCTATGTCAGCATATAAATTACCGGCATATCTCCAGTTAAGTCCGGCAGTAAATCCTTTAAGAAAATCGTAATCTACACCAAGTGCTGAAGTCGTTTGAGCAGCATCACCAACTTTAACGCCTTCTAAATACAAGGTTGCTGTTCCCACTAGATTTTGACTTTCATCAAAAATACTGGCTTCTGCATCACCTTTGTATTCCCAGTTACCTACAGATACCATACCGTTGATTCTCAAATTATTCAAAATTCTCCATACAAAATCTACTTCAACACCAGTATGAATTTCCGTAACACCCTGATAATTAGCAGTACCCCTGAATTCACCAATCGTCACTCCGTTTGATTCAAAACGGTCTGCCCATGAAGTTCTGTACAGATTTGCATTTAAATTAAATTTTGCACTTCTATATCCATATCCCAATTCTAAACCAACAATTGTTTCATTCGTCAGGTCCGGGTTAAGCGTATTGCTAAAATTAATATACACAGCATCGAACAAAGGCTGTTTAGAATAATATCCAGTATTGAAAAATACATTATGAACATCATCGATTCTCCAATTCAAACCACCTTTAATATTTCCTCCTGCTAAATTCTTCACACCGGATTCTTGATTTCCAGGAGTTTCATTGAAATATTCCACTCGTTCATAACCCTGATTAGAAAAGGAAGCCTGAATGAATGCTGAAATTTTATCATTTTTATATTCTCCTTGTCCAAAGATTCCTTGCCATCCCACAAGACCATCATTATAATAATCAATTTTTTCCTGACTTTTAATATCAGCCCATGGATTCAAATTAGGCTTGGCTTCAACAAATTGATCAGGAGTAATGACGTGTTTAGGATTATTTATATCATCGTAATCAATATAATAATTTGCTCCTAAAACGTCGTTCATTACACGGTAGTGAATACCTTTATATTTTCTCAGGTCAGCTCCAACGTCAAAACTCCAGTTATCACTAATGTCATTATGATAGTTGATTATACTGCCGTACCAGTTATGTGAATTCATAGAAGCTCTTCTGGAGATACCATTATCACCCCCATATTTACCTTCGCCATCAGGATGTCCGTCATTACCCGTATTGACATAACTATTATCGAACAGGTTTCTGTCATCTCCAAAATCGGGCACAGTGCCTCCACTGTTCCAGTTAACTATGTCATCAATACGAACCAGTCCTTCGTTGTCTTTAAACGTTGATGAAAATTGTCTAGAACCATTAATCCTGCCAATTTCACCTGTTCCGCCACCACGGCCCCAAGAACCATAGGCAACAACTGATAGTAATTGGGTATCCGTTATTTCAAATTCCCAGTTTATTGACATTAACGGTTTATGATAGAAATTTTGTCTAAAACTAAATTCTTTTCCATTTCTATATCCCCAGTCACTGTTATATTTTCTATTAGGAGTAGTTGCATTAGGATCCATACCTCCTTCTTGATATAATTGATGATCACTTATTGATGGTGCCCAAGATTTTTGGTGATGCCATTGTGGAGCTCCTGTAAAGATAAATTGCAAATTATGTTTATCATTGATCTCGTATCCTAAACCAATAAAATAGTTCGAACCGGCACCATTAGTTCCGTCTATAAATCCATCACCTTTAAATGTGCTCAATAATATACTAAATGAAAATCCGCTTTTCATAACTCCGGTATTATAGCTTGCTACGTACTTTTGATAAGCGTCATTTCCTACGGTAGCAGAAACTGTTCCACCTTCAGATACTTTGGAAGATTTGGTTACTACATTAATGGTACCACCCACAGAAGCAATAGCCAATTTTGATGCACCTAATCCACGTTGAACTTGCATGGCGGAGGTTACATCTGCTAATCCAGCCCAGTTTGACCAATACACCCAGCCATTTTCCATATCGTTTACAGGTTGACCATTTATCATAACCGCTGTATTTCTTTGGTCAAAACCACGAATATTAATACGCGAATCACCAAATCCACCACCTTGTTTTGTTGCATAAAC
>DAOUPU010000101.1 GCA_030625995.1 Flavobacteriaceae bacterium | reverse complement strand
GCTATGGAATCCTATGAGTTAGCAACTGGAGTAAAAAATAACAAAATTGTATTGAAGTCCTTGAAATTACTTGCTGAGATCGATCATAAAAATTCTGATCAATATTTTGAGAATTATATTACCTTGAATGATATTTTGCAGAACCATGAGCGGCAACAAAGAAATAAATTCACTAGAATTCGCTTTGAAACAGATGAATACATTGAAAAAACGGAAAGGCTGGGTACGGAAAGAAAAATAGTAGTAGCGGGAAGTATTGTAGTAGTTTTAATTATTTCATTATTATTTTTAGTAAGGGTACAGAGATCCAAGAATAAGGAATTGCTATTTGACAAGAATCAACAAAAAGCAAATGAAGAAATATATAGATTAATGTTGCGTCAACAGGCAAAACTGGAGGAGAGTAAAATAAACGAAAGGAATAGAATTGCAGAAGATCTGCACGACGGTGTACTAGGAAGAATTTTTGGTACAAGAATGGGTTTGGGATTTCTAAGCCTTGAAGGTGAAAAGAATACTTTAAAGAAATACAAAGATTTTGTCAAGGAACTTCAAAAAATTGAGAAGGAAATTAGTGATATATCACATGAGTTAAAGGCAGAATGTTTTACTGCTGGATTTAATTTTATAATTCTTGTAGAGGATCTATTAAAAAGCCAAAGTAAAATTGGCCAATTTGATTACACTTTATTTAGTGATGAGAATATTGCATGGAACTCCATTAATGAAAATGTAAAAATAAATTGTTATAGAATTTTACAGGAAGCCATTTATAACGTAAACAAGCACGCCGAAGCCTCGCAATTAGAGGTGCATTTTAAATTAGCAGATCATGTTATGCAACTGTTAATACAAGACAATGGCTCTGGGTTTAATACTGGAAAAAAAAGAAAGGGGATTGGGCTAAAGAACATTAAAATAAGGTCTAAAAACATGAATGCAAAATTTGTTTTAAAATCAACATTAACCAAAGGAACTTCATTAGAACTGTCGATTCCTGTATAATTAATTATCAAAGTATGAAAAAAATATATTCCTTTTTAATCATAGAAGATCATCCATTAATTTCCGGTTCCTACCTAGACGCCATACAATCGGTTCAGTCTAAAAATGAAAACCTAAGTTTTGAGAAAATTGGAATCGCCAAAAATTGTGATGAGGCACATGATCAAATCAAAGAGGCGGCAAAGTCAAAAGGAGTAGACATAATTTTTTTAGATATTCAATTACCACCTTCAAGTGATGGGAAAATAATATCAGGAGAGGATCTAGGAGTTCTTATACGAAAAACACTGCCTGATTCAAAAATCATAGTTTCTACTATGTTCAATGATAACTACAGAATTTTTAATATTATTAATACGGTCGACCCTGATGGTTTTTTGGTTAAGAACGATCTTAATCCTGATGTTTTGAAAGAGGCTATTAATAAGGTAATTAATGCTCCTCCCTTTTATAGCACAACGGTAATGCAATTTATTCGAAGACAATATGCCGCTAGAGAATCTATAGATAAATTTGGAAGAAAGATGTTGTATGAATTATCAAGAGGTACAAAAATGAAAGAGCTACCCGATATTATCCCCTTGTCATTGGCAGCATTAGAAAAAAGAAAGCGGCATTTAAAAGAAATTTTCAATGTTGAGGAAAAGGAAGACAGATTCTTAATATTGGCTGCCAAAGAAAAAGGATTTATATAGTGGATGATCATAATAATATTATAGCCGATATACACTATTGAACTTTATTTGCAGTCAAATATATTACTGACAATTTTCAAACAATAGCATTCCTCCCAAGTGTTTTAAAATCATTTTAATAGAGAAGATTTTCCCTGGGCTCTTGCCTTGGAGATAGAGGGTGTAAAAAATTTCTTTATTTAAAATATTTACGGGTTTACCGTAAATATTGTACGGAAAAACCTCACCGCTCAAAGAACAGAATATTCTATTTTTGAACTATAAGATATAGTTAGTACGGGAGTCAACACTTTCTTGATTAACTTGATTAATCAATAAGAAATTAAATAAAAGCATTGTGAATTATTTAGAAAATGGCGCTGTAGTCGAAGAATTATTGTTAGGAGTTATTGGAATCCTAATAATTTTTGATATCTACCTTTATTTGAACAAAACGAAAGGAGACACGATAAGTTATATCCTGAAAACTTGGGTTTATGGAAAATTCTTTTTCATTACCTATTTCTGGGGCGTACTGGCAGGGCATTTTTTTCTGGGATCGTATAAATCATACTTTGGTAATGCAAGCTGGAATCAACTGATTATTTTAGAAATCATGCTTATTCTTTTAGCTTTTGGCATGTTTTTTAAAATAAAAATTAAACCGGAAGGGCAAATAATTCTTCTACTCATTGGACTATCTGTTGGACATTTCTTTTGGTCACTTAATTATTAAAATCTGTATCATGCGTCTGGATAAAATAAACAAAAAAGTAATTACAAACCTTGAGAATATTATTAATTCAAAAACTGGACGAAACACCCAATTTGTTATAATTGTTGTTGTCCTCTTTCTAATTGTATGGGATGTGTATCTATATATAGATGATCAGGAAGAAAATATCAGTATGGTCATCCGTGAGAAAGCCAGAGGAAAATTGTTTGTAATTACCTGGATTTGGGGTATTCTCTCATCTCACTTGTTCGTGAGTAAAAAAGAAAAAAAATGGACAATTCCGGAGCCTATCGCAATAACTATTTTATTACTAATATCAATTATTATTTTCCTTTTAGGAAGATATATACCCAATGAAATCCCCCAATACATGCAACTAATTTTTCTATTCTTCGGTGCAATAACTGGCTATTATTTATGGCCACAAGCATTAAGCAAAACGGAAAGTACTAATAAATAGTATTTTCATCGAACTTATAAAACAGATCCGCATTTTTTTAAATAGCTATACCTGAAATAATTAGGTAATAATTATAAATAAAACAAGAGCGTGCTAATCTTAATAAATTTAAGCTGTGCGTTATTTTTTTTAATTTTTTTGTTAGGAACTATTATTATCCTTGTCTATATCATCAGTTTTTAGAAATAAAGTAAAAAACAGAAAGGTGACAACAAAAAAGAAAATTTTCAGAATAGTACTTTTGCTGATAGGCGTAGTAATTCTAATTGGAGGCGGCATCGTATACTATATGTTTAATAAACCAGCGAGAGATGTTCAAAATACAAATACTGATTTTAGTTATAATGCCAGTGAAATAGTTAATGAATATTTATCTGATGCCCAAAAAGCGAATAACAAATATTTAGATGAAGAAGGTAATTCTAAAGTACTTGAAATAACAGGTACGGTGTCTAATATTTCAGAAGATTATAATAACCAAACAGTTATACTTTTAAAATCTACTAATGATATGGCTGGCGTGAGTTGTACTTTTATGCCCACTACAAATTCTCACACACAAAACATAAAAATTGGCGATCGGATTATCATAAAAGGGGTAATAAGGTCTGGCGCTTCCTATGATGAAGATCTGGAAATGTACGAAAACGTAATAATCGAAAAAAGTGATATAATTTCAAACCTTAATTAATAATTAATAAAATTTTAAACATGACAAAAACAACTCTATTTTCAGTAGCAGCAGCTCTTTTGATTTCTATGACGTCTCTAACTGTAACTGCACAAAAACTAGTTAGCTCAAAAACACATTTCAAATTCTTTTCTACAACTCCTGCGGAAGATATTGAAGCCAATAATTATAAAACAGTAGGTACAATTGAGACGAGTACAGGAGAAATAGTTTTTTCTGTACCAATGCAGAGTTTTGAATTTGAAAAATCGTTGATGCAGGAGCATTTCAACAGTAAAAAGTTCTTAGACACTAAAACAAACCCCAAAGCGAAACTTGTAGGAAAGATTACTGACCTCACCCAAGTTGATTTTGGTAAGGATGGTTCTTATAATGTTGATGTAAAAGGAGAATTAACGATCAATGGTGTGACCAATGCTATTGCAGAAAATGCTACAATTACCGTGAGTAGTGGAAAAGTAGCATTAGAATCTGTATTTAATATCACTCTCGTGGATTATGAAATAGCTTTTGAAAAGGGAAAACCTTCTACAAATGTTGCAAAAATAATTGAAGTCACTGCAAAAGCAGACTATTGATTTTTTAAAATATTAGAAATATTAAACCAATAAGAGCACTGTTTTCTTATTGGTTTTTTAGGTGTAATGAAAATAAAAATTAATTAAAGATTAATGAAAAGATACTGCAAACAAAATCTGGAAGAAATAAAGCTCTTACTCTCACTATTGTCGAACCAGAAGTATACCCATCGCGCCCGGTTACTATCAGGGGCTACTATTGGTGAACATGTTAGGCATATTTTAGAATTTTATCAAAGTGTACTTAATGGTTTAGATTCAAAAATTATCAACTACGATAACAGAAAAAGGAATTTGTTGATTGAAAGTGATAAAGAAGTAGCTATACAAAATATTGATTTCATTTGCTCAAAATTAACTGTTGATATGGCAGATGAACCATTAGTTTTAGTTGGAAATTTCAGTAGTTCGGAAGGAGAAGAAAGTCAGATTAGAACTTCCTTATTTAGAGAACTGGCTTATTGTTTGGAACACAGTATTCATCATCAAGCGTTAATAAAAATAGGATTAATGGAGTTAAATAAATTATCCTATATCGATCATACATTTGGCTTGGCCCCGGCTACAATAAGATATAAAAAATATGCTCAGAATAATATTCTGACAAATACATAAACGAATATTTATAACAAAAATTAATAAGGTAAACCAGATGAAGCCTTCAATAACAATACTGCTGATTTTAATGTTAGCCTTTACAACTTCGTTAAATGCTCAAAAAGAAAACACTTCTGACCGTAAAAAAGTTCAAATAGGCGCAGAATTACAGTTTTATCCGGCAGGTTTTATGCCAACAATTACGTCGAACTTTTTTGTAAAAGAGCATTTGGCGATTCGGGTTAGACTTGGTGGTAATTTTGCCGACAGGTCTGATTTCAGTATTTATAATGACGAAGAAAAGGCAAAGGGCTTTGGAGGGACGATTGGTGTTCAAAGATATTTCCCATATTGGAAAGGAAATTTTGTTATTGGAATTTATGTGGATGGCTGGAACATGTGGACGGAATGGAAAGATAACACAGATACTATAGATCCCCAAACTGGTACAACCTATAATTTGGTAATTCAACCATGGATAAATGGGGGTTATTTATTCGAGATATCCAAGCAATGGAATGCCGGTCTGACCATTGGTATAGGAAGAGAGTTTAACGTAATTACCAATGGCGAAAATGTAGGTGAGGGATGGATGGGTATACTAACTCTTAGTGCCAATTATACCTTTAAAAAATAAAATTGAACTTGTAATCCTCACTCATAAAGCGCATCCAAGAGATCATCTTCTACAATTTTCGGTAGCGTTACTTTCAATGAGGGCGACCTTGCCATTTCTCTTTTAACAGCATAGAGGGCTTCCTTATTTCTCGCCCAACTTCTCCTGGCAATGCCATTATTTACATCATAAAATAACATGTTCTGCAATTTTTGTTCGGATTCTTTAGTTCCATCAAGTAGCATTCCAAAACCTCCATTTATAACTTCCCCCCAACCAACGCCTCCACCGTTATGAATAGAAACCCATGTAGCACCTCTGAAACTATCTCCAATTACATTGTGTATAGCCATATCAGCAGTAAATTTACTTCCGTCATAAATATTGCTCGTTTCTCTGTATGGAGAATCTGTTCCACTAACGTCATGGTGGTCCCTTCCCAGCACCACGGGTGCCGATATTTCTCCGGATTCAACGGCATTATTAAAAGCTGTAGCAATTTTTACTCTTCCTTCTGCGTCCGCATATAAAATTCTTGCCTGAGAGCCTACCACTAACTTATTTTTCCTGGCATCCTGAATCCAAATTATATTATCATTCATTTGAAGTTCAATCTCTTTTGGGGCTGTTGTCTGAATATCTCTCAAAACATTTAAGGCTATTTCATCGGTTAACTCCAGGTCTTCAGAATTCCCTGAGGTACAAACCCATCGAAAGGGACCAAATCCATAATCAAAGCACATCGGGCCCAAAATATCCTGCACATAAGAGGGGTATTTAAAGTCGATCTGATTTTTATCCATTATATCTGCACCAGCTCTTGACGCCTCTAATAAAAAGGCATTTCCATAATCAAAAAAGTAAGTTCCTCTGGAGGCGTGCTTATTAATTGAATTTGTTTGTCGCCTTAACGATTCTTGAACTTTTTCCTTAAATAATTCAGGATCATCTTTTAGTAAATCATTCGACGCCTCAAAACTTAGATCAACCGGATAATATCCTCCAGACCATGGATTATGCAACGATGTTTGATCGGACCCAACATGGACAAATATATTTTCATCGTAAAAGCTTTCCCACACATCAACTATATTTCCAATAAATGCTATGGAAAGCACCTCATTGTTTTCTTTCGACTCAATAACTCTTTTAACGAGCTCTTCGATATTGTCAATTAAAATATCGGCCCACCCTTGTTCGTGTCGTTTAATTGCCGCCTTAGGGTTAACTTCTGCACAAACGGTAATGCAGCCAGCAATATTACCTGCCTTAGGCTGGGCACCGCTCATACCTCCTAAACCGGAAGTAAGGAATATTTTCCCTTTTGAATTTTCATTTTCTTTAAGGATTTTTCTAAAAGCATTCATTAATGTAATTGTTGTACCATGAACTATTCCCTGTGGTCCGATGTACATATAAGAACCTGCGGTCATTTGACCATATTGTGTAACACCTAAAGCATTAAAACGCTCTAGATCATCAGGTTGTGAGTAGTTGGGTACCATCATTCCATTCGTTATAATAACGCGTGGAGCATCTTTTGAAGATGGAAATAATCCCATCGGATGTCCGGAATACATATGTAGTGTTTGTTGCTCACTCATTGTTGCCAAATACTGCATTGTCAAAAGATATTGTCCCCAATTTTGAAAAACAGCGCCATTCCCTCCATAGGTAATTAGCTCTTCCGGATGTTGGGCTACTGCAGGATCCAAATTATTTTGAATCATGAGCATTATTGCTGAGGCACTGGCTATTTTTGCAGGATAGGCATCTATCGGACGAGCATACATTTCATAATCCGGCTTAAAGCGATACATATAAATTCGACCACAATCATTTAATTCATCTCTAAATTCTTGAGCCAACTCTGTATGCCATTCCTCAGGGAAATAACGTAGTGCATTTCGAACCGCCAACTTCTTTTCTTCTAAGGACAAAATATCTTTCCTTTTCGGTGCTCTATTCACATTTTCAGGATATGCTTTTTTTGCCGGTAATTTGTGAGGAATACCTTCTAATATTTGTTCTTGAAATACTGTATCTTTTTTCGTGATGCTCATGGTAAAATATTAATAAGTTTCGAATAAGGAATCGTAATCACTAAAGGATTTCGTGTGTTTATTGATTACGGCTAATAAATTTTTATTTTTAATCAATTCGATCGCCTTTTCAATGTCGATAGAAAATATACGATCTTCCGTTGTATGATCTACATGCTCACGAATTAGTTCATGCACTTCGCTTAAAATTTTGCTTGATTTTAAAGGACTTCTAAAATCAAATGCTTGTGCAGCACAAAGTAATTCAATAGCCAATATTTTTTCGAGATTATTAATTACTCTCAATGCTTTTCTTCCTCCAATAGACCCCATACTAACATGATCTTCCTGGCCTAAAGAGGTTGGAATACTATCTGCACTGGCGGGAAAACATAATCCTTTGTTCTCGCTTACCAAGGCAGCAGTAGTATATTGTAATATCATAAAACCGGAATTAAGACCGGTATCTTTTAACAATAATCTCGGTGTTCCTTCATATTTCCCTTCTAATGATAAATAACTTCTCCTATCTGAAATAGACCCGAGTTCTGCCGCCGCCAAACAGGCATAATCCAATGGCATTGCAAGAGGCTGACCGTGGAAACTACCTCCGCTAATGATCAGATCCTCTGAAATAATAATGGGGTTATCGGTAACCGAATTCAATTCAACCTCAACTATTTCCTTTAAATGTAGCCAGGCGTTCCGAGAGCTACCGTGCACCTGAGGCATACATCTAAGGGAATATGGATCTTGTACTTTGTCACAATTTTTATGGGAGTCTCCAATTTCAGAATCTTTTAAAAAATGACTAATTCTTCCTGCCACATGAATGTTCCCTTTAAATGGTCTTGTTTCGTGTAAAGATTTATGAAAAGGCATTTGAGA
>DAOUPU010000223.1 GCA_030625995.1 Flavobacteriaceae bacterium | reverse complement strand
TTCCTTGAGATGATCAGATAAACGAAGACTTAAAGCGACTAGATTCAAGGTAGGATTTGGTGTTCCAGCAGTAGGGCAACACCCAGAACCAGCGACAAAAAGATTACTCAAGCCATGAACCTTACAATTGCCGTCAACTACTCCCTGTTTAGGGTCATCATGCATTTTGGTTGTGCCCATATGATGCCATCCACCACCAAGGGTATTTAGCATTTCACTATCATTAGCCTGCCATAAGAAGTCATACATTTTCACCCTGCCTATACCGGCCTTGCCAACCTGTTCGCCAAAAATTTCATAAATCTTTCGCAGGCTGCGTTTATCCAGTTCTGTCAGATCCCAATGTAGGCTGGCTCTTGGCACTCCCAACTTATCCCTTTCGCTATCAAGTGTTATTCTTGAATTAGGATTAGGAGCCTGTTCCATACGCGTAAAGAGCTCAAAGACATCGGCCTCATTGGGGTTTTTACCATCCTTAGGAATTTCAGCGAAGTCTTTAAAATTTTCCCACAATTTTTTCTCGCTCTCGTTAGGATCATCACTGGTCCAGACGTCTATCATTGGTTTTTGACTTTTAGTTAAAGCCATGGGAGTGAAAGATATAGTACCATTCAAAATTTGATGTTTTTCCAGCACCTCCTCAGTTAAAGCTACCTCAACTCTGGGTTTTATTGGGTTTTCTGGCCAACTATAAACATCCATGGCAAACGGTTTTTTCAGCAGCATCTGTGCCGAAATTACCTCTAAGTGTTCCATAAAGTAGCGACCAACCAGATCATTTTGGTTACCTAATCCATTAGCTGCCTGCTTATTAGAAGCGAGCAACATACGGGCATTTTGTATGGCTCCACAGGCCAACACATAACAATGAGCTTTTATGTGGTGGGTTTTGCCGGCGTGATTTTTAACCTCCAACGCCTCAATAGTACTAACACCTTCATTTGAAATGATATTAGTGAGGTTAGCATAGGTGTAGAGGTGAATATTTTTGGCTTTCACCACATCATTCCTGTACCTTTTGCCAAACTGGGTTGGTGGACTGAACTGCCACATCTTATGCCATATCACCTGGTCATCCAGGGGTAATGGCTCCTTGCTCGGAATCTGTTCCTGTAAATACTCCATATCATACCGATAAGGTCCCAATTCCAAAACTTCATTTGCCCTAGCATAAAAAGGATCAAGGTCTTCCCTGGTAATGGGCCAGCCACTGTGAGGAACCCAATCTCTTTTTTTGAAGTCCATTGGATCATAAGGTGAGCACATACCTGCCCAATGACCCGTTGTGCCGCCGAAATAGTGTAAACGACTAGACCTAAGCGGATAGTAACGTTGACCGGTATTTTTTCCTGCATAAAGATCTTGAACTTGTCCATCATATTTAAATCCTCCACCTTCCAGGAGGATTACTTTATAAGGAGTATTAATCCATTCCAGCGCCATACTTATTCCGGCTGCTCCTGATCCAACAATGCAAATATCGCCCTGGATTTCTGTTCCGTTTTCTAAATTTCTAGCATCTATATACATAACTTAATTATTAGATTGAGTGAGTGAATAAAGTGCACATTGGCGGGCTTCAGTTCTGGAAAGTACCCAACCTCTTACCACAACTGTTTCTCCATTGTCAAAATCAGCCTTCACTTTTTGTGACATCAACTTTTGTAAGGATTTGCTATCAGTATTTTTCGGAATGCTCTCTCCTTTGGAATTGATTAACAACTGATTGATTAATATTTCAGCACTGTTTTCACTAGGAGTCTGATTCAAATAAGCATTTCCTACTTTAGTAATTGTTGATGATTCATTGATTGTAGCCATAGTTGTGGGCAAGCTAAGTTTTTGATCTATGGAGGCATCTGGTCCGGAGCAACCCATGAATGGTACAAAAGTACTTGCAACGGCTATTGAAGTTATTTCGCAAAAAGTTCTACGTAGCATATAATAAGTTAAATATAGTTATAGTTTAAAAATAATAATTTTTATTTTGGTTTAGTAATTATTTCTATCACATGAAATTGATACTATTAATTGTAATCTTTAAAGGAATATTAGCTTTAACCCTTACCATTCCCTCAATTTGAATTGAATATAATACAAAAAGGACTCTTAATTTTTGCGAGAGAATAACTTGTAACATTATATATCCTTTGTTATTTTATGTTACTAAAGTTACATAAAAAAAATTTAATAGGTTGAGATCTCTCAAAAGTGAGCCTTAAAAAACATTCAAATCTTATTCAATATTTACCAATAAAAACCATCAAGTGACCAAATCGTGACCAAAAAAATGCAGCTATATGCAATAAGTTTGGTCTATGATTATTAGCCATTGTAGGTTCCATATTTATTTTCTTAATTGAAAGAGAACATCTAAAGTTTCAATATTAGGCACCTCACTAATTTCGTATACCTCAGGAATACTTGCAGCTAAATCAGACTCACGATAGGACGCTAGAGATTCTGTAGAATCCCAAACATAGATTCCTCCATATTGCCCAGACTCTCCAATTTTGACATAATATTTTTGTAAAAGGCCAGGAATAGCTTTAAACTGTGGCTCTCGTTCCTTGGCTCTTCTTAATAGTTCTTCTTCAAGAAGATTAGTTTTTAATTTAATAATTTGTATGATCATTATGTTCGTTTTTAATTTTTTCTCAGTTTATGATTCGTATAAGAATTATCATCTGCCATTTTTTTGCGTATTTTTCTAAAGAAGTTGATCATTATTCATTTTCCTTTTTAATAAAATTATATGTTTTTTTATCTAAATTTAGCCTAATATGATAAGTACCCTCTTCATTTACTAAGATATCTCTACCATTAAATTCAGCAGATCCTGAAGGAAAACTACTTCCTCCCCAATTTTGAGCCCATGAATCTCTGCATCTAAATTTGACTTTCCCTTGTTTTAAAAACATTTCAATTTCCCATATATTTTCATCTTTCTTCTTGTTTGTTAATGGAGTAGATTTGGCACCGACATCAGGAAATCCATTAATCGAGGTACCGATAATTCCAACATCTCGATAAATAAGGCGAACTTCCGGATAGTATTCTTTAATCAATTGTAGAATGGAATTTGCATCTTCCATTTGATTTATTGGTATGGATCGATCACTAATTTTTAAACTCCGCAATGATTTAATGGTAGATTTAAATTTGTGACTGTCAAAAACAGATTTTAATCTATTTAATTCATCTATGCTATAATAAGAAATTGTATCAGCAAATGTGTAAAAATTAGCTTCGAGAGAAATTGTCGGAATTGGAAAAGGGACTTCCTCTTCTAAAAAAATAGGATAAATTAAATCAAATGACTTTCTTTCCCCCAATTTCGAATAATTTACATAATTAATAATTTGCTTCGACAATTCATTTTGCTCATTATTAGAAATGCTGTTTCCTAAAAAAGAAGCATGATAAATGGTTTCGGGACTTACACCTTCATAGTTTTCATAGCCAAGATTATATATGCCCCACGGAATTTGATCCAAGGGGATAGAATCCGGATATAGCAAGAAAAAATCAATGGATCTAATTTGCCATTCCAAAAGGCGAATAGAATTATTATAAAGATATTGATCAAAATTTATCGCATTGTACAATTTTTCTAATGATACTTTAAATTGGGCTTCCATCTTTCTTTCCTCATTCCAATTATTTACTTGTAAGGCCAATAAAATTCCAACCATCACCAAAATAATTTCACCAATAGCATATCTCATATACTTTATTGGTTTGTTTTCATCTGCCATTTTTTTACGTATTTTTCTAAAGAAGTTGATCATTTGATTAGTTAGTTGTTCAGTAAATATAGGAAAATAAATATTTATGGGGGTTTGCTATAAGATGATATGAATGCGGGAGCCTTTATAAAATTCACTATTGTAAGCAATTATATATGTAGGTAGAGCTTTCGTCCAGACCATAAAAAACCCGAATG